>CANHPK010000118.1 GCA_947462525.1 Roseiflexaceae bacterium
ACGTCGCAGATGACCGTCAACTTTGGGCGCAAATCTTTCTTGATGTAGCGTAATTCCAAGGGAATCCCCTGGTAGCGCAGATTGGCACGCACCGTGCGGCGGATATCCGGCGTGCCGCGCTGGGCGCGCTTCATACGCAAGGCCGCACTCGAGCGCAAGCGTGCCGCGAGCCGGCTTACTTCACGGCGAAACGTGGGCACGTCGTCGAAGCTGAACTGATCAAACGGCCGATCGAGCAACTCGTCGCGTTTGACTTCGCGGTCCTCGTCTGCCTTGCCCGCGCCTTGTTCGGCCTGGACCATTTCGGCCACCTGCTGGGCAATAGTGGCCCGGTTTTCACGCAGGTCGCGCTCGATCTGCTTCATCTGCGCCGGGTCGACGCCCATCTGGCGCAGGCGGTCGAGCACCATTTGCAACATTTCGTTGGCGATAGGCATCCCAATGCCGTCCATGGCCATACGCATAGCCCACGACAGCGGCAAACCCTCGCTCATGTCGGGCATGGCATCCTTCTGCTGCATCATGTCGCGCAGTTCGGCGCGGGTCATGCCGTTGCCCATCAGCGCCTCGATGAGCCGTTCGAGCGCTTCATCGTCCAGGCTGTCGAGGAGCTCTTGGAGCATCTGCTCGAGCTGCGCCGCCCCATCGTCGGGCAACCCACCGCCGGGTGTTTGCATCGGCGGCGGTGCATCGACCCCAAAAAACTGCGGGAACAGCTCGTCAAACACTGCCATATCGGCACGCTCTTTGACCAGACTACTCTGCAAAGCGGTCTGCACCGCGCCGCGCTCGGCCACGTCGATTTGCTCGAGGGCACGCAGGGCGTCGATACTTTCGGCCATCGACACGCGCACATCGCGCCCACGCAAGGCTCGGATGAATGCAATCAGTCGCTCGTCCATCGCCTGCCTCCGTCCGTTGTTACAGGCACATTTTTATCCCAAAGTTCTGACAATTTGATGCGGTTTTTACCGGTCACGACGACCACGGTCACGATCGCGATCTTTGCCGCGATCACGGTCTCGTTCGCGGGTCACATCGGTCGGTGCGTCGTCGTCGCGACTGACCAACCGTTTGCCCTTCTGGACATCCGACTCGTACTTAAGCAGGACATTCATGGTTGCATCCATGGCGTTGCGGTCGAGATGCTTGACGTTGAGTTCGACCAATGCCCGTGCCCAGTCGATGGTCTCGGACATGCTGGGGGTCTTGCGTAGGTCGAGCGCACGCAGGCGTTGCACCATTTCGACCACCTGGGCGGCCAACTTGGGGGGCACACCGGGGACCCGCAGGTTGACCACGGCCAGCTCTGATTCGGCGTCAGGATAGCCCACATAGAGGAACAAGCAGCGCCGTTTGAGTGCTTCGGACAGTTCGCGCGTGTCGTTGCTGGTCAAAATCACGATCGGCTTGTGGATTGCTTTGATTGTGCCCAATTCGGGGATGCTGACCTGGAAATCGCTCAGCAACTCCAACAAAAATGCTTCGAACTCGGCATCCGCACGGTCTATTTCGTCGATGAGCAGCACCACCGGGTTGGGGCTGGTGATTGCGCGCAACAACGGCCGGGCCAGCAGAAAGCGCTCAGAGAAAAAGACGTTTTCTTCGTTCGCAATGGCATCGGCCGCCGCCGCCAACGTATCTGCTGCACTGACCATGCCGCCGATGCGCTCGCGCAACAATTGGGTGTAGAGGAGCTGTTTGGCGTATTCCCATTCGTACAAGGCCCGTGATTCGTCGATACCCTCATAACACTGCAGTCGGATAAGCACACGCCCGGTCGCTGCTGCGGTCGCTTTGGCGAGTTCGGTTTTGCCGGTGCCGGCCGGACCTTCGGCGAGGATAGGTTTTTCGAGCCGACTAGCGAGGAACAACGTGGTGGCAATCGATTCCGACGCGATGTACTTTTGGTCGGCGAGGCGAGTACGGACCGTCGCGATATCACGAAACATCTGCTACCTCCATGTTTGTAGGGGATAGTGCTATTCTAGTGGATAACGAGGCAGTGATCAGTTAGTAGTTAGTAGTTAGTAGATAGTAGATATCAGTTTATGCAAAGCCACAGCATTAGCAACGGCAACGTTCGTCTGCACGTCACAACGTATGGCGATCCCACGGCATTGCCCGTGATTCTTTTGCATGGGTTCCCCGATACTGCAGCGTGTTGGTCACGGCTTGTACCACTAATTGCCCACCAATACTATGTCATCGTCCCCGATGGACGGGGCATCCATCGTTCTGATGCGCCCAGTGATATCGACGCATACGCGATAGCGCACCTCGTGGCAGATGTGATGACCATCGCGGATGCCCTCGCGCCTTCGCGACCGTTCACTCTTGTTGGGCACGATTGGGGCGGTGTGGTGGCATGGGCAGTGGTCAGTCTGCACCCTGCGCGCGTCGCTCGCGCAGTACTCTGCAACGCCCCGCACCCGGCGATTTTCTTGGATGCACTGACACACGACGAAAACCAGTTGCGCGCGTCGGGCTACGTCATGGCCTTGCGCTCTGTCGATTTTGAACGGCGCTTCGTCGCCAACGCATACGAAATCCCACTTGGCGCGTTTGCGTCAGCAGACCTCTCGGTGGCCGAAAAAGCCGCGCTACAGGCGGCATGGGAACTCCCTGGTCGCGTGACCGGTGCATTGAACTGGTATCGCGCGGCGACGTTCGCTGTCCCTGGCGGTACCTGCGATATCCCGCTGCCCGACGGCAGTGTACCGACCACACTCCTCTGGGGGGCCAACGACACCGCCCTCCTTGTCTCGCTGGCGGAGCGCCATCGCGCCACCCTCCCATGGCTAGGGGTTGACATCCACCCCGAGGCGAATCACTGGCTGCCGCGCACCCATCCCGACGTGATTGCGCATGTGCTATTGCCGAATTGAACACATCGGTTACCCAACACGCAATTCACAGCAAAAAATTACCTATCCAATTCCTAATTACTAATTCCCTCCCGCTATACCCGAACGCACCATAGTGCTATAATGCGTGGTAACACTCTCGGAGTCGCCTCTAGTCGCATAAGGTGAGGTGCATGACAGCACAGCCACGCATCCATGGACGCTATCGCGTTGACGAACGCCTCGGTGCCACACGCATCGCGACCGTCTACCGTGCCTACGACGATAAGCTCAATCGGCCGGTACTGCTCAACCTGATGCGCAGTCATCTGGTCGATCAGCGTGGCATCCGTGAGCGCTTTATTTCGGACTCCGAGCTGCGCGCCCGTAACGTCCACAGTGCGCTCCCCGAGGTATACGATAGCGGCACCATCGAAGACCGGCCGTTTTTCATCACCGAATTCGTCACCGGCAAAACGCTCCGGGCCCGTGCACCGGTCACCCCTATCGAAGCGTTGCAATACACCCGGCACATCGTTGCCGTTATCAAAGCCTGCCAAGAATCACACATCCCACACCCGCCGATCAGCAGTAACGACTTTGTTGTCATCAGCGAAGGCCACGTGAAGTGGATCGAAAACTGGACCTTGACACCCAACGAGGTGCTCATTGATATTGCGAGCTACCGTTCACCCGAGCGGCAACAAGGCACTGCCGAGACGGTCGAGAGTGCGATTTATGCGGTAGGCATTCTGCTGTTCGAGATTCTCGGCGGTTTCCGCCCCTTTAGCGGCACCAATGCAGACGAAATCCTCACCCAGCACGAGTCGAGCGACATCCCGCCCGTATCGGCGGTCGTGAGCGCTGGCTGTCCACCCGAAATCGACGACCTGATTATGCGTTGTACTGCACGCAACCCGCTCAACCGTCTCAAAAACCTCGATGAATTGCTCGATATGATCGAACAAGCACGTCGCGACATTGTGATTGGCGGCAATGGGACTGGACCACTTGGTGATCAACAGGCACCGACAACAACGCAGCACACCCCACATGCAGGTACACAACCCCGCAAACGCCGGCAAGGCAATCGCACACTCGGACGTGTGCTGATTTCGTTGCTCGTACTGGGTGGGCTCGGCGCTGGTGGCTGGTACTATGTGTCGAGCCAACCTGCACAAAGCGGCGGTCTGTTGAGCGGTATGCAATTCAGTATGCCGAGCTTCTCGCTCCCGAGTTGGTTGACCGGTCTCTTTTCCGACAGCGATGGCAGCGCACAATATTTGCTTGTCAGCGGTGATGCAGCACTCGAGCTCCACAGCGAGCCCGCCAGCAACGGCACCGTCGTGGGCAGCGTCCCTGCTGGTTCACGCGTCGAGTGGGTCGATGGCCCGCAGAGCGCCGACGGCACCGCATGGCTCAAGATCCGGTACACGGTAGACACAACCATCGTCGAGGGGTGGGCCCCACAACGGAGCCTCACGACAACACCCTGACGAAGGGGGAACGATGCACGCACTCGATGCGCTGATAACGCAACTCAAAACAGCGCAGAAGCTGGTTGTGGTCACTGGTGGCGGGATGTCGGCCGAAAGTGGCGTTGCTTCTTTTCGACAAGCGATGATCGGCCCCTGGGCGGCGTACGACGTCCGCGATTTGGCGACCCCACAAGCCTATGCACGTAACCCCAAATTGGTCTGGCAGTGGTACAACTTTCGTCGTACACAGACACAGACTGCTGATCCGAGTGTCGGTCATCATGCACTCGTCGACCTCGAACAACACATCCCGACGTTTTTGTTGGTCAGTTTGGCCATCGACGGGTTGCACTGGCGTGCAGGTTCACGCGATATTCTCGAGTTCAACGGATCGGTCCACCGGACCCGCTGTGTCGAATCAGGGCATCCAGGCGACTGGGAAGAAGAAGGCGACATTCCGCCGCGCTGTCAGCGCTGTGGCAGCCCCTTGCGACCCGATGTCGTGCTCTTGGGTGAAGGATTCGCCCGGCAGGATGTCCGGCGCGCGCAGACTGCGGTCGAAACCTGCGATGCGATTTTGTTTGTGGGCGAACTCAGCGCAGCCGATCCCATTGCGCAATTTCCCTTTATCGCCAAACGTTCTGGTGCACGGGTATTGACCATCAACACCGATCCTGCTTCAATTTTCAGCGTGATGGCGGATGTCCATATCAACGAAACCCCGGGGAACGTCTTGCCGACAATCGTGGCAGGAGTGACCCGTGTCGAGGGGTCCTAACCGCATGACACAGACCCCGCGCACGATTATTCGCCCGTGGAACCGCTATGATGACGAGCGCAGTTACCGCTGGCCGTCGTACAACGATCCGTACGAATCGATTTGGAACCTCCAGCGTGCTCAGTCACCGTTTTCGGGGACGTGGTTCAACGATATGATTTCTTCGCGCCGTCATTGGGCAGTCGATAGCCGCAATGGTGAACTGATGGGGCGTATCTCGCTCCGCGAAATCGACAACGCCAAAAAACAAGCACGGCTGGGGATTACCTTCTCGGCTGCCTATGTGGGCCGAGGGTTGGGTACCGAAGCCATGCAAGGGTTTCTGGATGTATTCTTCGGCGAGCTCGGCTTTGTAACGATGGTCCTCGATGTGGCGGCCGTCAATGAACGAGCCGTTCGATCGTATCGGAGTCTGGGCTTTCTCGTTGTCGACAGTGACTGGCGTACCGCCTACTACAGCGATGATTTGCCGCGGCTCGACAACCCGGTCTATGCCCATCTGGCGCCGCACATCCGTCCTTCGGATGGGACTGTGGCGATAGAGTTTTTTGAAATGCAGTTACATGCCGAGCAATGGCGTGCACATCGTGCACACCAGGGCCGATAGAGGTAGATTCCCATGCACCACACCACCTTTTTTCTGCGCGTTGGATTGTTCTTGGGATTTGTGTTGCTCCTGACTGC
>CANHPK010000119.1 GCA_947462525.1 Roseiflexaceae bacterium
AACTCCGCCTCAAGCAGGGCTTTGACCCGAGCCGCCCCGATATGCACATCGGCCACGCCGTCGGTCTGCGCAAACTCAAAAAGTTCCAAGAACTCGGTCACACCATTGTGCTCATCGTCGGCGACTGGACCGCCCAAATCGGCGACCCCAGCGGCCGCGACGTGACCCGGCCACGTTTGACAGCCGAAAAAGTCCGTGAAAACGCGCTCACCTACATGGAGCAGTTCTTCCGCGTCATCGATCGCGACAAAACCGAGGTCCGCTGGCAATCCGAGTGGTTCGGCACGTTCAAACTCGAAAACGCCCTCGACCTGGCCGGCCGCTTCACCCTGGCACATATGTTGTCGCACGACACCTTCCGCAAACGCTACGAGGCAGGTGCACCGTTGACCATCCTCGAGCTGATGTACCCCATGCTCCAGGGATATGACTCGGTGGCCATCAAAGCCGACGTCGAATTCGGCGGTACCGACCAAAAGTTCAACAACCTGGCCGGCCGTGAGCTCCAATCACAGATGGGCCTGCAACCGCAGGACGTCTTTTTGTTGCCCCTCATCCCCGGCACCGACGGCCGCAAGATGGGCAAGTCGTTCGACAATACCGTCGACATCCTGCTCTCGCCCGAAGACATGTTCGGCAAAGTGATGTCCATGGCCGACGACGTGATGCCCCTCTACTTCGAGGTCCTCACCGACGTGCCGATGGCCGACATCACCGAGTTCCGTCACATCCTCAGCACGGGCCAGGGTAATCCGATGGACATCAAAAAACTCTTGGCCGGCCACGTCGTCACCCAGTTCATTTCGGCTGACGCTGCCATCCGCGGCCGCGAGTCGTTCGAACGCCAGTTCCAACGCCGCGAAGTCCCCGACGAGATGCCCGAGTACGCCATCACTCAGCCCACCGCAATCCTCGACGTGCTGGTGGCCAGCAATCTGGCTTCCTCCAAAAGCGAAGCGCGCCGACTCGTCGATGGTGGCGGTGTCAAAGTCAACGGCGAAAAGGTCGCTGGCTATGACACCCTCGTGACACCCGTCGCCGTCATCCAAAAAGGTCGGCACTACGTGCGCATCACGGCTGCTTCGTAATCATTGCTACCGCACGTCAACGCGCCACGTACACTGCCGTACGTGGCGTTTCTCATACAGTTTTCAGAGTGCTGTGCTATGGTAGCGCAGTGTTCATAAACGGGGTATGTGGTATGCGACGGTTGCTTCTCGTCCTGGTCTTTTCGCTCTGCAGTTGTACCGCCAAGCCGGCAACGGTCGTACCCGCTGGTCTGCCAGCCAATATCAATGTCGATGCAACCTTGACTGCCGGCAACGACGGCATCTTGGCTGTCGGTCAACCTGCACCAGCGTTTAGCTGGACTACTGCAGATGGCCAGACCGCAGACTTGGCCACGTATCGCGGCAAGCGCGTCATCATCAATTTCTGGGCGACTTGGTGCGAGCCATGCCGCGCCGAAATGCCCGCGCTCAATGCCTACCACGGTCGCGACGACGTCGTCGTCATCGGCATCAACAAAGGCCAAGACATCGCACTCCTGCCTCCGCTCGCTGCCGAACTCGGGCTCACCTTCCCCCTCATCAGTGATCCCGACGGCGATGTGAGCATCGCCTACAGTGCCCGCAATCTCCCCACCAGTGTGTTTGTTGATCGCACGGGGATGATTCGTGCAATATCGATTGGTGTCCTCACCGAAGACTCCGTGGCCCTACAATTGGAGCGCATCCCATGACCTTCCCCCCACGCCCTGCGTTGCAATATGTCGCAATCGGTGTCTATGTTGTCCTCTTGGCGGGTGTCTTTTTGTTCCCTTCCGTGCCCCTGCCGAGCTGGCCCGGCGGCACGGTCGCATGGAACATGTACGCCACCGTACACGGTGTCTGCGCACAAATGCACAACACCATGATCGGCGGCATGCAATTACCATTGTGCGCCCGCAACACGGGGATCTACGGGGCGATGACCATTAGTCTGCTGGCAATGTGGGCCCTTGGACGGATCCGCACGCGTACCTTCCCACCCGTGTGGATGACCATCCTGCTGCTCATCCCCGTCCTGATTGTGGCGGTCGATGGCCTCAATTCGCTCTTTGTCGACCTCGAAATGCCGTCGCTGTACACCCCGCGCAACCAATTGCGCACACTGACGGGTGCCATGGCCGGTATTGCCATCGCGCCGTTTTTTGTGCCGTTGTTCAACCGCGTGCTGCGTTGCAACCCCAAAGAAACCCCCGTCATGGCCAATGCAGTCGATCTCATCGTGCTATGGGGATTGGCATTTTGTTTCAGTATGCTGGTCATCATCGGACCCGCATGGTCGTATTGGCCGATTGCCATTATTTCGTGGCTCGGCATCGTCGGGATTTTGCTCATCTCAAATGGCTTTGCCGTGGCAGTTGCGTTTGGCTTCGACCAACGCGTCGCCCATGTTCGCGAGCTGGCCGCCCCGGTGTTGGTGGCTACTGCAATTACGATTGCCGAGTTGGGGTTGATGTCGTGGTTGCGCTTTGGGTTTGAGGTCAACGGGTTTTTTCAATCATAGTGTCCGGGTCGGGCGCGGCGTACGCATGTCGGCTCACTCGTGTGCGTGTGCACAACACCTGCCCGCCGCGTTTTCTAAATCATATAAGAGGTCGCTACCAAGGCGTTCCGACGTTCGGTCAGCATGGCCAGGGTCGTCTGACCGAGGACTGCGGTGGCACGCTGGCGCGCTTCGGCCCAGACTTCACGCGCGACGACCGAGTCTGCAATGCTTGGATTACCGCCTTTGTCGCGTGCGTCGTCGGTCCCCTCGAGCGCTTCGACGATTTCGAGCAAGGTTATCTGACTGGCAGGGCGTGCCAACCGATGGCCACCTTGGCGCCCACGCAAACTTTCGATCAAGCCGCCGCGCCGCAACATGAGCATGATTTGACTGATGAAGTGCTCATCAATCTGCTGACGCCGGTGGATGTCACGCGCTTGTACTGGACCATCGTTCCCGTTGACGGCGATATCAATCATCGCCCGGATCCCGTATTCGACTTGGCTCGACATGCGCATCATAGACGTGTACCCACTTAGACGACTAACTTACTCATGTATTATAACATGTCGCAGTCATGCGTTACGGGTAGCGTTTGGCGATTTCTTGGGCGATAAGCTGCGATCCGAGAATATTGAGATGCGTGTCGTCACGGTACAAGATTTGACCATCTTTGGCAGCATAACAAAAAGACGCATCGCATAGGAACTGCATCGGGTCAAAGGTCTCAATCTGTGGGTAGTCGCGCAACACATCATCGACAATTGCGCGATACTGCGCATTGAATGCATCTTCGACCTCCCGCGGAACGGGGCACCCCCACGCACCACCGTCAAGACCTCGGCGGATGCAACTGTTTGGATGATTGAGAAATACCGGTGGTTGATAGACAAAAACAACCGTTGTGGAGGGGATATTGCTGAGGGCATCGAACATTTCGATAACCGAATCACGGTAATCACGGGCCCATTGCACGGTGGTACCCGGTAGGGGTCGATCCCGATATTGCAACCGGATTTCGCGTTGCTCGAGTGGATTGAGCTTTTTGCCTTCGATTGCGGTATACAATCCCGACACAAAAATCACCCGCTGCTTGTTTTCTGGGTTCTGTGTCATTGCGGTGTACATTGCAGGTACGCTGTTCGCGTTGGTGCATCCAAACGTTGTAGTACTCGCTGGGCGTATCCGTTCCATCCCGGGCAACGGCGCACAGCCATCTCTGGCCAACATCACGACAGGGTGATCTATGGCGCGGTCGAGCAACCCCAAGCCGAGACTCCTTGCAATACTATCGCCAACAATCATGTATTCTGTCCGCTCTGAATCGGGATGCAACACAACTCTGCAAATCCCTTTAAAACTCGTCGCAAAGCCTGCGTCTTGACAAGTGAGAATCTCTGTTGTGGCTGCCACTTGGACCGTTACCTGCTTCGCTCGATGATTCTTCTGGCGACTGGCATTTGGGGTTGCTACGGGATTCAGCACATACAGCACAGAAATCGAAACAACACAACTCAGCAACACGATAATCTGTCGAGTCGATATCAGACTCTGGTTCCCAGATACCACACGGACACGCCGTTCGATGCCCCAATAGGTCAAAAATGCAAGCACGAATGCCAGCACCACTGCAAAAAGACGGAAGGTGGTGCTGAAATCGCCACCGTAATAAATCATCCCAAACGACAAAATCGGCCAATGCCAGAGGTAGAGTGGGTAGCTGATGAGGCCGACAAACACCACGAGCCTGTTGGCCAAGAGCGTGCGACTGACCCACGACACACCCCCGGCCATGATCAACATGAACGCACTGACCGTCGGAATCAGGGCATGATAGCCGGGGAACACCGTCGTGTCATCGATGGTCGCAAGCCCGATGCAAAACACCAATAACCCTCCCCAACCCAATGCATTGGCAGTCTTGCGCACATGCGGTTCGTGATATGCAATCTGATATGTCGACACCAGCCATGCGGCGATTCCACCGATACCCAACTCCCAGAAGCGCGTGATTGGCCAATAGAACGCCGCATCCCCATCGATCATCTGTACATATTGTGTCGACACAAACGACACCACAACCAATCCAATAAACGCCCAGAGCAATCGGCTGCGATGGCGATGCAACAGGGTAACGACGATAGGCCACACGATATAGAACTGCTCTTCGACCCCTAACGACCACAAATGGAGGAGCGGCAGTGCATACGAATCCGTGGCGAAATATCCGACTTGGCTGTACAGCAAAAGATTCGATGTGAACAACGATCCTGCAATACTATGTGTGGCGAGATTCTGGTATTCGTCGGTGAACAAAAGGAACCAGCCAGCCACCAGCACCGCAACCAGCACGACAGCCAACGCCGGGAAGATGCGCCGCACCCGACGTTCGTAGAATCCTGCGTAGCTGAACGTCCCGGCGGCGTTCTGTTCAATGAGGATCTGGGTAATCAAAAAACCCGATATCACAAAGAACACATCGACGCCAATGAATCCCCCAGGCATAACGGTTGGAAATGCATGATAGACCACGACAGGGATGATTGCATATGCCCGCAATCCATCGATGTCCGGCCGGTATTTTTGCTTCTGTATGCGTGGTTCGCCTGTACGGGTATTGTTCGTTTGGTCGCCCGGTTGGACTCCTTTCAGCAAATCGACCACACACACACTGACCCATGCAATCGTGAGCACAAGGGCAGTCACCAGTACATACTCAGGATAAGAGACGGCAATGTATGCCACAACCAGCGCAATGCCAATGAATGCCGGTATATTTTGCAGTCGATAGGCTATGCACGTGCCTACGACCAAAATCCACATGGTGGGGAGGAACTGCATGAGCATTACGAATGTCCATAATTTGAATACGTTTGATTACAAAATATATCATAGTTCAGTTACAGAAATTTTTTACTACATAGCATAAAAACGTCACATCCAACCGTCTCACACACCTCCGTACAACACCAACAACTCGCCCGGTCACTGTTGCCTGATGCTTCTCTTCAGAATGCGATATGGTACGATGGTTTTGTTTTATGGAGTGTATAAAGGACTGCTATGCGCATCATGGTCATCGGCGGCGACGGCTACTTGGGATGGCCGACTGCACTACACTTATCCGCACGCGGGCACGAAGTCGCCATCGTCGACAACCTCGTGCGCCGGAGCTACGATCACGAACTCGGTACGCATAGTTTGACCGACATCCCCTCGATCCACGAACGCGTGGCGCTGTGGCAGGCGTTG
>CANHPK010000120.1 GCA_947462525.1 Roseiflexaceae bacterium
AAGTGCCACAATGTGGCTGGTGCATGAGTGGCCAGATCATGACCGCAGCGGCACTCCTCAATACCAATGCCAACCCGACCCGTGATGACATCGTCACGGCAATGGACAGTAACTACTGTCGCTGCGGCACCTACCATCGCATCCGCAATGCAGTTGCCCACGCAGTTTCGTTGAAAAACGGAGGCACAGAATGACGAAACCCGCACTTCGTTGGAAGCTCAGTCGCCGCGGGCTCCTCATCGGCGTCGGGACGACCGTCGCTGTCGTGGCTGTCGGCTGGGTGGCAGGCAAAGATACACTCCGGCGCGCCATTTCGAATGCCGCCGAAGGCACCGAAAAGCCCGTCAGCCGTGGTGCGCCCAGCGCAACTCCTACCCAATGGCTGAGCTTTAGTGCTGACAACATACTGACCGTCCATGTCCAAAAAATCGAAATGGGCCAAGGAATTTTGACGGCACTCGCACAAATTGCCGCCGAAGAGCTCTCGCTGCCGTGGGAAAACGTCCGGGTCGTGATGGATCCCACCGGCTCAGCGGTCCAAGACCCCAATGGCACCGGCAACAGCGAAAGCGTCGTCTCGCACTACACCCCTCTGCGTACTGCCGCAGCCACGCTGCGCGAGATGTTGATTGCCGCAGCCGCCAGCCAACTCGCCGTCGATGTCGGGGCACTCACTGCCACATCCACCGGGGTACGGAGCGCGGCAGGCAAAGAGCTCACATTTGGTGCCATTGTGGCCGCACACACAGGCGACTGGCAAACACCAGAGAACCCGCCTACCCTCAAGCCTGCACGCGAGTTTACGCTGATTGGGACACCCAAACAACGACTCGATATCCCAAGCAAAGTCAACGGCACGGCACAATACGGCCATGACGTGCGTATACCGAACATGGTTTGGGGCGTTGTCGCACGGCCACGCATCATCGGAGCAACGATTACCTCGGTCGACCAGCGTGATGCTGCGACCTACCCGGGGGTCGTCGCCGTCGTCGTCGAAGACCAGTTTGTCGGTGTCGCAGCAGAGACCAAGGCGCAGGCTCAGACCGCCCTCCTCGCCATGAACATTACCTGGACCAATCCCGCAACGTTGGTCACCCAAGCGGCAATCGATACCGCCACGACGGTTGATCCTACCCAAGGAGTCCAGATCCAGCTCGATGGTGATGCACTCGGCACGCTCGACCAAGCCAAATCGGTTTTGTATCGTGAATTCCGTACCCCGATGGCAGCCCACGCGCACCTCGAACCGCAGGCATCCGTGGTCGATGTGAAAGAAACCAGTGTGGACGCGTGGGTTTCGACCCAGGTGCCGGTCGGAATGGCCAATGCAATCGCCAAGGCACTCGACCGCGATATCGCAACGGTCACTGTCCATCCGGTCTACCTCGGCGGTGGCTTCGGACGGCGACTGGACGATGGCCTCGGGGTCGAAGCAGCGCGATTGTCAGCAGCGGCAAAACGCCCCGTTGCCATCGCCTGGTCACGCGCCGATGAGTTCCATAATGGCTACGTCCGGCCACCAACACACCACGTCATGCGTGGGAGCCTCACCGCGGATGGCCGCATCGAAGCATTGAGTCATCACCAAGCCAGCGGCGATGTGCTGTTGACGATTTTCCCTGCCGCAATCGGGACATTTCTCGGTTGGGACATCGGTGCAGTCCGTGGCGCAAAGTGGTATTACACCGCGACAGCCGGTCGTGTGATGACCGCCCAGCGCGTCGCACTGCCGGTAGCTACCAGCTTCTGGCGTGGTCTGGGATTATTGGCAGACGGCTTTGCAATCGAGTCCTTCATCGACGAATTGGCCGAACAGGCCAATGTTGACCCACTCGAGTTCCGCCTCCGGCACCTCCCGGACACAGAATTCGGCAACCGTATGAAGAACACGCTCAACGCCGTGGCAACCCTTGCGCAATGGGACAAACCAGCTGCGCCAGGACACGCCTACGGGTTGGCATGTTCTGCTGATGCAGGCACTTGTGTCGCCCAAATCGCCGATGTCTCACTCAACGGCGACCAAATCATCGTCCATCACGTCTATGCGGCAGTGGATTGTGGCCAAGTCATCAACCCCGATGGCGTGATTGCCCAAACCGAAGGCGGCATCATCATGGGCGTAGGTTCGACACTCATCGAAGCATTGACCGTCGTTGATGGCGCATATGGTGCGTCCAACTTTGATGCGTACCCGTTGTTGCGCAACAGCCGCGCACCCGACATTTCGGTCGTCATTGTGCCGAGTAGCGCCGAACCAGGCGGTATGGGCGAGCCGCCGATTGGCCCCGTCGCAGGTGCGATAGCCAATGCGGTCTACCGCCTCACCAAGTCACGTCCGGACCAACTCCCGATCACCATCAAACAGTCGTAACTCCTCGGCAGAATTTCGTGCGGTGTATTTGCAAAGTCATGCACCGCACGCTATACTATTGTTGTGTGGGTCAGTAGCTCAATGGCAGAGCACTTGCCTTTTAAGCAATGAGTTGTAGGTTCGAATCCCACCTGACCCACCACACTTTTTTTACGTCGCATATTGCGGCCTAGAACGACCCAGTGCATCCCCTAAGGGGGGCAAATGGATTTCAACCAAATAGCGTGTATGTGTGTTTTGTGTTCTGTCTCTCTGTGTTTGTTGACACATGATAGGCGGATTTTTTGTGTCTACAAAACACCACGGCGCATACGTGACGACGCGTATAGAGCGTTCCCTTCCTTTCTCCAACTGAAACGTGGGTTATTGCCGAACACGGCATTGCCATATGACTCCCACCCCGTTGCACACCGGATGTCGCGTGCAACGATTGATTCCGGGGGGCATACACGATACAGAGGAGGGCTCAATGAAAAACGTACCAGCGGCAACCCCACACACAGCCACGGATGAATTTTCGCCAGTAGGAACACTCCTATTCGTGATGATTATGCTCCTTGGGTATGTTGTGTATTGGGGGTACATTTGGTTCTTAGTGGTCGTTGAACGTGGGGGGAACTAACATGCACATTGATCGACTCGAGCGGTATTGGATTATCGCCGTCGGCGTCGTGTTGGGCGCATTTGGCGCAGCAATCGTCGCATCGGTGGTCGTCTTCGGCGTCCGCTTACCGAGCCCCGTAGGGCGTATTGACCCGGCAAAAATCAAAGAATCCGAATTCGCTACTCCCGGCCTCACCCAAGACGGTGACCACACGTACACGTTGCGCGTCGTCGCCAAAATGTGGAAGTTTGATGTCGGTTCGAAAGAACCACAACCGACCATCAAGATTCCCGCCGGCAGTCGCCTCAAAATCATTGCCACCAGCCTTGATGTAACCCATGGGTTTTATGTCGAACAACACGATGTCAATGTGATGCTGCTCCCAGGGCAGATTTCGCAGGTAGAAGTGACGTTCAACAAACCCGGGGTCTTTCACATCATTTGTCACGAATACTGCGGACCTGGCCATCAAGCAATGGTCGCAGCTATTGAAGTGAATGAAGGCAACTAACATGCAACACACAAAAGCATTGACGATTACCCCAGAACTCACGTTTCCCAAGGTAGGGTTTTTAACTTCCGAACAGTGGATTGTCGGCTCGCATGTATTGACCGGCCTAATGGCCCTGCTCATCGGCATTTTTCTGGGACCGTTCCAAGTTTTTCGGCGCGCCCCAGCACTCAAATGGGCAATACCGGTTTTTTCGTACTATTACCAAGCATTAACGGTCCATGGGGTGATGAACGCCTTGTTCTTTACGACGTTCTTCATCGTCGGGTTTAGCTACTTCACCGTGATGCGTTCACTCAAGCGCAATATGTGGAGCACCAAACTTGTGTGGGCAGCATATGTCCTCATGTTGGTCGGCTTACTCCTCGTCGTATATGCACTCGTCACCAATCAGGCAAATGTGCTCTATACGTTTTATCCCTCATTGATTGCCCATCCTGCCTTTTATCTCGGTCTGGTGTTGCTCGTCGTCGGGACGTGGCTGGTTACCGCAAATCTCTTTTTGACGTACATGCTCTGGCGCAAAGAAAACCCGCAAGAACACTTACCGCTCGCGGTGTTTGCAACACTGACCAACTTCGTCCTGTGGTGTGTCGCATCGTTTGGTGTCGCCATCGAAGTCTTGTTCATGTTGTTGCCGCTCTCACTCGGCCTTATCTCACATACCGATCCACAGGCCGGCCGGGCATTGTTTTGGTTCTTTGGGCATCCATTGGTCTACTTTTGGCTGCTGCCTGCATACACCTCGTGGTATGCGATGTTGCCCAAGCAAGCAAACAGTCGTATCTTCTCTGATCCATTGGCACGCGTAGCCTTTATCTTGTTGATGATTTTCTCTATTCCGGTGGGCGTCCATCACATGTTTACTGATCCAGGGGTTAGTGCCGTGATGAAGGGAATCCAGACGGTATTCACCTTTGTGGTGGCCATCCCGAGCTTGTTGACGGCGTTCAATGTCGGTGCCATGCTCGAACGCGCCGGTCGCAACCGGGGGGCAAAAGGCCCATTCGACTGGATGTGGAAGCAAGATTGGCGGAATCCCGTTATTGCGGCACAAATCTCCGCCATGATTTTGTTTATCACTGGTGGTATCTCAGGGATCATGAATGCCTCACTGACGCTCAACATCGCCCTCCACAACACCTCGTGGATCCCCGCCCACTTCCATCAAACCCTCGGTGGTGCGGTGACGTTGACCTTCATGGGGATCTGCTACTGGTTGATTCCTATGATTCGTGGGCGTGGGTTGTACAGTGCCAACGTTGCACTCTGGCAGGTGCACACCTGGTCGATCGGCATGATGATTTTCGGCTATACCTATGGCGCAGCAGGCCTGCTTGGAGTGCCGCGCCGAACCGACCTGGGCGCTGCACCATACATCAACGAGCTCGCAGTGCCTTACTTGAATGCTTCGGTGATCGGCGGAGTGCTCTTGCTTATCAGTGGCATTCTGTTCTTTGTGAACATCTTTGGCACCCTGTTCTTTTCCAAAGCCCCATTGACCGAAGAAGCGCCGATTGACACCTATGTCGAATCCAAGTCACCACTCTGGATGGAAAAATGGGGCCTTTGGTTGAGCATTGTGGCAATCCTCTGTGTGATTGCATGGGTACCGGTGTTCCTCGAAGTATTCGACTTCACCAATGGCTTCCAGACGCCTGGGTACAACCCCAACGGTGGCATTTACAAACCGTAACGAAACCATATTGCGGAGGGATAACACATCCCTCCGCAAGGAAATGACAATGTACACATCACTCGCCAAACACGAGTTCGTCCTTCAGTTCAGTGGAGCACTGTGTTGGGGATTGTCCATTTGCTGCCTCCTGTTTGCCTACGCGTACACGCAAGACATCGCGGCGATCCTTGCATCCCCAGCGCAACTATGGGCATTTGTGTGTGGTGTCCCATTGCAACGCAACAGTACCATCCCAATTCTGGTTGGCATTGGGGGCGCAGGTGGGTGTTGCGGATCGTTGATCCTGTATGTGAGAGGCCGCGCTATCATGGCACGTTAACATGGCTCATCAGTGCGTATGCTAGACTACAAGGACGTCGGGTCCGCCGTCGCCTATCTTGGGCAGATGTGGGTGAGGTCAGCATGGCAACAGACGGCAGTCGTTCCACGATAGTCACGCATGCAATGGAAGACTATCTCAAAGCCATCTACGAGCTTTCCCAAGATCAAGCGCAGGTGACGACCTCACGGGTCGCCGAACGCATGAACGTGCGGCCGGCGTCGGCAACAGGCATGCTCAAAACACTCGCAGA
>CANHPK010000121.1 GCA_947462525.1 Roseiflexaceae bacterium
CACCCCGCACATGGCCGAAGAACTGTGGCGTCGGCACGAATACGCCGTCATCGCAGCTGCTGCCCACAGCATGACACTGGCCGAAATTGCCCTCCAGCCCGCCAAGCGCACGCAGTTACTGACGCGCCAACGCAGCATCAGTCAGGCAGGTGTCCAGGTGATGCGCGAGTGGATTGCCACGCAGGGCGGCCGCTTCAGCGTCCAGCCGGCCCAGGCGACGAGCATCGCGTTTGTGCGCTATCACTTCGATGTGCCGTCATACGATTTCGCCGAGCAGATCCGCACCACGCAGTCGGTCCTGGTTGCCCCTGGGAGCACCCTCGGCGCCGAACACCATCTGCGCATCACCGTGGGCTACGAGCCCGCCAAAATCCGCACCGCCCTGGAGCGCATCGCCGCGGTAGCGACTCAACTAGGCTATTAGCACGTCTCCACAGCACAAGGCGGTTTGTATGTCGACGAGCCAGATTTTTTTGATGACGTCTACGTTCCTGGCCTGTGCGGTCGAAATGGTCGAGGCGCTCACCATCGTCCTCGCCACCGGCATCACGCGCGGCTGGCGCTCTGCACTGCTGGGTGTAGCTGCCGCATTAGGAGCACTCGCAGTGATTGTGGTAGTGCTCGGTCCAGCGATGGCGCGTGTTCCTATCGGTACCATGCAGATTGTGGTTGGATCGTTGATGTTGGTATTTGGTCTGCAATGGCTACGCAAAGCGATTCTCCGTTCTGCAGGCCGCAAAGCACTCCACGACGAAGACAAAATCTTCGTCGCCGAACAACAAATCGCCCGCCAACACATCGCAGATATCAAGCAACCAATCGATTGGTATGGCTTCACCCTGACCTTCAAAGGGGTTTTTTTGGAGGGGCTCGAAGTTGCCTTTATCGTCGTCACCTTTGGTGCTGCACAACAACGCATCGATCTCGCTGCCTACGGTGCCCTCGCAGCGTTGGTCATTGTTTTGGTAGCAGGTGTGCTCATCCACAAGCCACTCAGTCGTGTCCCCGAGAATTCGCTCAAATACGTTGTCGGATTGTTGCTTACCAGCTTCGGGACGTTTTGGACGGCCGAAGGACTGGGCGTCGCATGGCCCGGCGCAGACCTGGCGCTGGTCGTGTTGTTGGCGTTCTATGCAATTTTGGCATCACTCATCGTACGCCAGATGCGCGCAACCACCAAAGGAGCCACCGCATGAAGTACATCACTTCATTTCTCTTCTTTTGGTATGACTTCATCATCGGTGACGACTGGCGCAATGCCGCCGCAACGCTGATCGCCATCGGGTTGACGGTCGCTGCACTCTCTGCGGGGATTGCCGCCTATTGGATTTTCCCCACTGTAATTGGTTTGTATCTCGTCTCATTACTCAAGACGACATAACGCATGACGAGAAAACGCGCCCGCTTCAGGGTGTGTGATGGTATGTTTGTGTGAAAACCGCAGCGCGCTGCGGTCCAACCCCGGGTGCGTCTGCACCCGGGGTTTTGTGTACGGTATTGTCTGTGGCAGCCTCTGCACAAGGGCACGGTCTGATGCTGGGTCCGCGCGCCGCGGGGTGTGTGGCTCCCTGTCGTTCACTGCTTACGAAAACAGCTTCTGCCCGGCAAACAACGCCTCGATCGCGGCCCGCTCGGCTGCAGACGGCCCGTGGCCGTCGCAGTATGCTGCATTGGCGCGCACCATGGCCGGGTCTGCCGCGCCACTCAATGTGACCGCAATGGCTGGGTGCGTCAGGCTGTAGCGCATCGTCGGCTCGACCAAGCCGTGTGCGCCGGGTAGAGCGAGATGCGCGACTGCCGCTTTGCGGCGCGCGGTTTCGGCCAACAAGGCGGTGTCGTTGCGCAAAAACGGTGCCGGCACGTCGGTCATGACTCCCATCCCCAACGGACTGCCGTTGATGATTGCGACGTCGTGGCGCTGTGCCGCCGGCACGAGCGCGTCGTTCATCGTCGTATCGATCAGCATATAGCGGCAATAGACGAGCGTGGTGTCGATGAGCCCACTCTCGATATACGGCAGCAGCGTGGCGATGTCGCGCCCATTGACGCCGATCGCCCGCACCAGACCGGCCTGTTTGAGGTCCGCAAACGCCCGTAGACAGCCCTCTGTGGCGACATCGTAGGTGGTCGCCTCGGCTTCGTGGAGCTGGATGAGGTCGATGTAGTCGGTCTGCAAGCGGGCCAGACTGTCGTGGACCGACTGCACCGTCGTGGCGTAGTCATACGGGGTGCCGCGCATGACGGCTTTGGTCGCCAAGATGACGTCGCGGCGGTAGGGTTTGAGCGCCGCACCCATACGCCGTTCGCTCTCACCGCGGCCGTATTGCGCAGCCGTATCGAAGAAATTTATCCCAGCGTCGAGCGCCGCAGCCACGGTGTCTGCTGCCTGGGCAGGGCTAATTGCCCCGAACTCGTCGCCCAGTGCTGCCCCACCGAGGCCGAGTGCCGATACGTGCCAGTTGGTCCGTCCCAATCGGTGGTACTGCATCAGGATGCTCCATCGATGCGGCGGGGGCTGATATGCAGATGATCGGTGGCTGCGTCTTGCCAGGGTGTGGCATAGCTCGGTGCGCTCCGATAGCGCGCCACGCGGAAGGTACATACCGCGCCGCACAACGGCGCTAATACTACCCCATACCAGCGTGAATCCAGAGCACTCTGTTGCAGGATTCGCCCCGCCGCGTCAGCTATCTCGACCGCGACGAACTGGTGTTCGCCGAACATGCCTGCCTGTACCACCACTTCACGCAGGGCGACCGGGTCGGTGTTGACCAGCGTGACGGTGACGTGGGTCTGACTGACGTCGCTGACCAGCGCTGCTACCCCCGGCGGCAAGCCGGGGCGCCGGCGGGCACCATCGTAGTAGCGCACCTGCCCGAACTGCAAGCCACCGTGCGAGATGTGCATCGGCGCGCCCAACGTCGTCTGCACCAGGCCCTCGACCAGCACCGGCGTGAGTTCTTGCCAGGCGTGGATCGGGTCGACGTCCATGTTGATGTTGAGCCCCGACTGGTCGAGGCCGGTGATGTTGTGCCAGCGCGCCGGGTCGGCAATGGGCAACTGCATTTTGGTGAGCTGATTGGCCACCAAATCGAGATTCGCCTGCAGGATCCGGATCGGGTAGTCGGGATTGCGCCCCTGGATGTATTCGAACCATGGCAGCGTGTTGCTGATGTAGTGCTTCCCCTTGCCGATGTGGATGGCGTTCCAATCCTCAGTGCGTGGGATGCGCGTAATGCGCGCCAGGTCTTCGTCGGCGAGCGACGCCAACCACAAATAGATGGGGTACTTCTGCATGGCGGGCCGATAGTCATCCCAGCCTGCGTCGATGTGCCGATTGGGCACGTGCCACATGCCGTCGACGTCCTTGCCCAGCGCCCAATTGGCGTCGAGCTGCTGGCGCGCCAGGGTCAGCCAACGTTCGTCACCGGTCAGGAGCAGTGCGTTCATACAGGCGTTGGTGATGGGCTCGATAATAGTCAAAAACCCATGCGGCCAGCGCCAGCCATAGTAGCCGCCCCACCACTTGCCGTCGAGGTACTGCCCGATGACGTCATCGAGGCCGACATTGTCAGGGATAATCCCGCCGTTGCGGGCAGTGCGTTCTTCCCATGCGTGCAAATAGTCCAGTACCCATTGCTTGTGTGCGGGGTCGTTGCTGTACAGAAATGCGTGGGTGACCATCCCGGTGGCGTTGAGATTGAGGGGTACGTCGCCGCGGTTCATGCGGGCGTTCATTTTGGCGATGACATCGGCATAGACTGCGTCGTTGGTCCAGGTGCAGCGGCGCGTCGCAAAGTCGGTGTCGACGATGTCCTCATACGGTGCCAGGTAGTGATCGAGGACGACCCGGTGCGTGGTCCAGTCTTCGGCGGTCGCGACAAAGCGTGGTCCGTGGCTACCGGTCAGTGGCGAGCGGATGAGCCGATGCGTTTTGTCGTAGTTGGGCGCGAGCGCATCGTCGCCGGTGTACATCGCCGCGAAGCGACGCGCTCGTTGTTGGTCTTTGCGCTGATTGGGGTGCGCCAAACCGAGGAAGTACAGGTACAAATACCCTTCCCCGTGGTGCATCCAGTCGTAGTATTTGGTGAACTCACGGTCGATCTGCCCATACTCGGTCCACTGCCAGGTGATGCCGTCCCAGATGCGTCGCGCCTCGTCGTAGAGATGATCTGAACCACCCAGCACATACAACAGTGCCAGTTGCATGAAGCCTTCGTAGGGGTCGTCGGCGCCGTCCATGCCGGGCCAATGTCTACGCCAACGCAATGTGCCGTCGGCCAATACATAGCGATCGATATACACATCTGCAGCCTGGTCGAGGGTGGTAATCAAGTGGCGCTGTTGGATGGCCCAGAGGGGGATTGCCATCCGGGCCGAGACATGAGCAGTGGGGTAGCGCATAATCACTCCATTGTGTGTGCGTATCGGGTTCAGCGTGTCGGGAAGCTCCACACGCACGGTAACACGCGCCACGACCGTTGGTCGTCACTGGTGTCAGACCATGGCACAAAGTGCTCCGTCATCACCGCCTGCCAGTCGTGCGGCGTGTTGTGGGTGGGGAGCATTGGTGGCGGTGGGGCGGTAGTGATTGCCGGGAGCTCTTGGTACGAGAAAATCGTTGCGTCGTGTGCACCGATGATGTAGCGCCGATTGAAGCTCTGCGGCAACTCGGCTTGGCGCTGGTAGTGATAAAAGACGTAGCGACTGTACGTGTCGGGTATCAGCCGTGCTAACGAGCCGATGCGGTGGGTCGGCCGGTCGTCTACGCCGCGCCACTCTGCGCCGTCGCTCGGGCTGCCGTCGTGGAACACATCGAGCAACGGGGCCGCCCAGCGCTCACCCTGCGAGGTGGCAATGGGTGTGCAATACGCTGCGAGGAACGCCGTTGCAAATCCTTCTGCCACGTCGCTATCCACTGCCTCGAGGTAGCCGTACAGCCATAGGTCGTGACGGAAGATGCTCGCGGTGCGTATGCGTGTCGCCCATGGCGAGTCGGGGAACTGCGTCAATGACGCGATCCCCGCACCATCGATCTGTGCCAACCCGGTGACAGACAGGCGGCTCGCCCATAGCTGACGGCGTATCATCGCTTAGGCTTGATAGGTAATCTGACCGCGATAGACTGTCGCTACCGCCCGGCCTTTGAGCTTGTTGCCCAGTAGCGGCGTGTTGTGGTTTTTGGACAGAATCGTCGACGCGTCGACCGTCCAAACCAACTCGGTGTCGATGACCGTCACGTCGGCGCGGGCGCCCACGCGCAGTGCTGTTGTGCCGCGGCCAATCAGAGCAGCGGGGATATCGGTCATACGTACCAGCACATCTTCGAGGCTCATGCGGCCACGGTTCACGAGCATCAGCATGAGCGAAAGGGCTGTTTCGCTGCCGATTAACCCTGCCATAGCGGTGCGGTATTCGACTTCTTTGTCGACCTTGCCGTGCGGAGCATGATCGGTGGCGACGAAGTCCAACGTGCCGTCGAGCAATCCGAGCAGCACCGCTTCGGCGTCGGCCTCGCTGCGTAGAGGCGGGCTGACACGGGTCGATGTGTCATAGGGTGCGCGCAGGGTCGGGTCGAGCGACACGCCGGGGACGTTTTCGGCCACGGCGGCCTCGTCCAGCCAGCCCAGTACCCAGCGATCGCTCAGCAGCAGGTGATGCGGGGCGGCCTCTGCCGTGACGCGCACCCCGCGGGCTTTGGCTGCCCGGATCAGGGCGACTCCACCAGCAGTCGAGACGTGGCAGACGTG
>CANHPK010000122.1 GCA_947462525.1 Roseiflexaceae bacterium
ATCCGGCGCAGCCACCAATACCCGACCACACTGCCGGCCAACAACCCAAACAGCAATCCGATGATGAATCGTCGCATGGTGTCACCTCTCACTCAAAAAATCCGCACCGCCGCAGACGCGACGGTGCGGAGTAGGTTTAGGACTTGGCGGCGATTTCGGCCTGTGCCCGCGCGATGAAGTCGTCCACCGCGATGGCGCCGAGGTCTTCGCCGGTACGGGTACGCACCGCAATAGCGCCGGCTGCTGCTTCGCGGTCACCCACGATGAGCATGTACGGCACTTTTTGCATCTGCGCATCGCGAATCTTGGCCTGCATGCGATCGCGGCCCATGTTGACCTCGACGCGCATCCCCAAGGCGGCCATTTTGGCCTGTACCGCAAGGGCAAACTCGCTGTGCTTTTCGTCCGAAATAGGGAT
Organism: Roseiflexaceae bacterium; assembly: GCA_947462525.1. Lineage (GTDB taxonomy): Bacteria > Chloroflexota > Chloroflexia > Chloroflexales > Roseiflexaceae > UBA965. Next base: position 419 of record CANHPK010000122.1, read on the forward strand.
GATGACGGCCTGAATCGGTGCCAACCACAACGGGAAGGCGCCCGCGAAGTGCTCGATCATCACCGCCATGAAGCGCTCGGTCGAGCCGGTCACGGCGCGGTGGATCAACACCGGCGTGTGCATCTGACTGTCTTCGCCCACGTATTCGACGCCCAAGCGCGCCGGCTGGATGAAGTCGATCTGGATGGTCGACAACTGCCATTCGCGGCCCAGCACGTCCTTGGCCAAGAAGTCGGCTTTGGGACCGTAGAACGCTGCCTCGCCCTCGACGGCCTCGTACGAAACGCCGTTGGCGTCCAAGGCGCTTTTGAGGGCGGCCGTGGCGCGCTCCCACTTGTCGTCGTCGTTGACGAACTTACCTTCGTTGCCGCGGAGCGACAAGCGCACGCGGTAGTCCGACAAGGTGTAGGTCGTCAAGACTTCTTTGATGAGCTTCAGACAGCGGCTGAACTCTTCTTGGATCTGGTCGGGTGTACAAAAGACGTGGCAATCGTCTTGCGTCAACGAGCGCACACGCGTCAGACCGCTGAGCGCACCACTGTCTTCGTAACGGTACAACGTGGCGAACTCGGCGAAGCGCATCGGCAGCTCACGGTATGAGTGACGACCCATTTCTTTGAACAACGTCATGTGTGACGGGCAGTTCATTGGCTTGAGGCGGAAGATAGAATCGCCGTCGACCATCGGCGGGAACATCGAATCGCGGTAGTTGTCGTAGTGTCCCGACTTGTGATACAGCGTCTCTTTGACCAGATGGCCGGTCCAGACGTGCTGGTAGCCGTGGCGCGTCTGCGCCTCGCGCACGTAGGACTCCATTTGGTAGCGGATCATTTCGCCTTTGGGGGTGAACAACGGCAGGCCGGCACCGACGTCTTCGGAGAAGTAGAACAAGCCCAGTTCGCGACCCAGCTTGCGATGGTCGCGGCGCTTGGCTTCTTCGAGTTGGAACAAGTAGTGCTCGAGCGCCGCTTTGGATTCCCACGCCGTCGCATAGATGCGTTGGAGCTGCGGGCGCTTTTCGTCACCACGCCAGTAGGCACCGGCGACGCTCATCAACTTGAAGCCGTCAGCGGGGATTTCTTTGGTGTTGGCCACGTGTGGGCCACGGCACAAATCCTCGAACGTGTCTTGTTTGTAGGTCGAAATGACCACCGCACTGCCGTTGGCGGCTCCGCCGTTTTCGTCCTGACCTGCTGCCAAACCGTCGATGAGCTCGAGCTTGTAGGCCTGATCGGCGAAAATCACGCGCGCTTCGGCGGCGGTTACTTCGCGGTACACAAAAGCGTGTTTGCCGTTGATGATGCGGCGCATGCGTGACTCGATGTCGGCCAGATCGTCTGGCGTCAAGGCGCGCGGGAGGTCGAAGTCATAATAAAAGCCGTCGTCGATCGGCGGACCGATGGCGATACTGGCAGCGGGGAAAATCTCGCGCACCGCTTGCGCCATCACGTGCGCCGCCGAGTGGCGGATTTTGTAGAGTTGGTCGTGCACTGCTGACATGCCCTTCGGCTCCTCACATACAGATACCTGTTTATCTGTGTCTATTCTACCACGTGCGTTTTTACAGAAACCGGGCGAGGTGTCGGAGTCTACGCGCGAGGTATCGGGGTTTACGGGCGAGGTCGTCATGCCCCGCATAGCGGGGTACGTCGCCCGTAGATGAAAAACACACAGAAAGGTACGTCACCCCAGAGGTCTCCGTCCGGAGCGCGCATCCTTTCTGCGACCTCTCTTTCTCTGTGTCTCTGCGTGATCGTTCGTTCCCATCCATCACTGCAGGTTTGGCGCTCTGCTAGACTCATAGCAACACACCACCATCAAAGGCACCCCCATGACCGACATCCGCTTGACCCTTGTCACCCTCGTCGTGCCCGAATACGACGCAGCCATTGCCTACTACACCGGCACACTTGGCTTTGTGTTGCTCGAAGACACACCGCTCAGCGCGACCAAACGCTGGGTGCGCGTAGCGCCATCCCCGAACAGTGCGGCATTTTTGTTGGCGCAAGCGGCCGCGCCGGCACAACACGCCGCAATCGGCAATCAAACGGGTGGCCGCGTGGCGTTCTTTCTCATGACCGACGATTTTGCCCAGACCTATGCGCGCTACCAGACAGCCGGCGTGCTGTTCCGCGAACAACCGCGCCACGAAGCATACGGCTGGGTTGTGCAGTTCACGGATTGCTACGGCAACCATTGGGATTTGATTGGACCGGATTAATCATCGGTATGGATGCAAACAACCCATGGTGCTGCGCACCATGGGTTCTTTCTGTTGATTGCACCGCAACCGTCGTTACTCGGCCGCGAAGGTGACTTCCAATGCACCATCGAGCACACGTATCTGCTCGATGGGCGTCGCACCAGCCAGCTGCTCGTTGATTGCCTGCTGCATGAGCGGGACGATTTGGGTAATGAGGGTGCCCAACATGCCGTCCATCTTGGCGTCTTTGATGACCACGAGTCCTTTTTCGGCCACCAAATTACAATGCAACACACCACTCAATGGACCCGCAATCAACTCGACCGCGACGTCGTCCTTGAGGAACGTCACTTTGCCCACTTTGGCAGGGCTGTCTGCTGGCGTGGTCAGCTTCTCGTTGATTTCGGCCTCGGTAATCGTGACGACCTTGCCCGATACCGCATCAGCCGCTTTGGTTGGCTCTGCAACGGCGATTGTGGCCGTCGGTGCTACCTCCATCGTCGGCACCGTGGTGTCATTGGCGGCGGGTTGTTGACCGCTGTACCACAAATACCCGAGTACCAATACCAACAAAATAATCAACAAACGCAGATATTGCATGATTTCCTCTTTCGTACGGGATTCGTTCGTGCTCCGGCGACCGTATACCCATGGTCTGTGCCGGTGTTCACTACAAATTGTAACATAGGGCATTCAGACGATAGAAAAGCACTGTGTGCTATACTGAACGTGGTTTTTGGTGGGCGGAGGTGATGATGAATCCTTTTGATTTTGCAACATTGCTCGTGTGCTTTATTGCACTCGGGTTCGGTTTTTTCTACGGCGTGCTGCGCATGATTGTATTCGGCGTGTTGGCATACATCTGCCTCGTGCTGTCGGGCCTGTACTTCCAAACCTTCGGTGACATGTTGCATCTCTATGCAAACATTAACCTGCCCGAAAGTCATGCAATTGCCTTTTTGTCGACGTTTTTGGTGACGTTCGTCGTGCTGTCCGCAATGGGGTTATACACCTTTCGCTCGATAGCCGGTGATCAACAGTCGACGACCAGCCGCGTGACCGGCATTGGGATGGCATTGCTGAACGGCTTGATGGTCTGGGGCGTGGTCGCACATCTGTTGATCTTGATTACCCAAACCGTCCCCGAGTCCGACACCATCACGGTTTTTGGTGGGCAACAGGCCACGACCCTGGTCGAATCATCCAAAACCATCAAGCCTCTGGCGGTTGCTGCCGCACCGACGGTGGTGTCTATCATTGCACCGTTTGTGTTTAGTGACATCTATGAACTCTTCCCAGAACAAGCGAACTCATGAACATCCCAGAACATACCCTGACAACCCTCGAATTCCCGGCAATCCGGAACATGCTGGCGCTGCACGCCAGCTTTTCGGCGTCGAAGCAGATGATTCAGACGCTGTCGCCTTCGTGCGACGCGTATGTCATCGGCATGGCGCTGGCCCAAACGCGTGAAGCGCGTTATCTGCTCGACACCTACCCCGATCTGAGCATCGGCGCCGCCCGCGACATCCGCGACAGCGTGCGCCTGGCCGAACGTGGCGGCGTGCTCGACGCCGGTTCTCTGCTCGAAGTCGCACGGACGCTGGGTGCCGCCCGGCGCTTCAAACAGAGCTTTGCGTCGGTTGACCCACTGCGCATCCCGCTGCTCTACGACGCCATCCAACGGCTGCCGGTCCTCCCCAACATCGAAGACCGCATCGACCGCTCGATCAACAACGACGGCGACGTGCTCGACTCGGCCAGCCCCAAGCTGGGTTCGCTGCGGAGCGAGATCCGCATCACCATGGCACGTGTCCAAGAGCGCCTGCAACACATCGTCTCGTCTGGGCAATACAGCGACGCCCTGCAAGAGTCCATCGTCACCGTGCGCAACGGCCGCTACGTCGTACCGGTCAAAGCCAGCCACAAACGGATGGTCAAAGGCCTCGTGCATGACCAATCGGGCAAAGGCATCACCCTGTACATCGAACCGCTCGTCGTGGTGGAGCTCAACAACAAACTCCGCGAGCTCCAACTGGACGAAGCCGACGAAGTCGCCCGGATTCTGGCCGAGCTGTCCGACATGGTCGGCGCACAGGCGAGCTACATCCGCACCGGCATCACAGCGTTGGCCGAACTCGACTTTTCGATTGCCAAAGCGCGCTTTGCCGGGCATCTGAACGCCGTTGAACCAATCATGGTCGACGTCCAGAACGGCCAAGATCCTGCCATCGTGCTCATCAAGGCCCGCCATCCCCTCATCGACCCGACCAAAGTCGTCCCCACCGATATCGCCATGCCCCACGAGACGCGCATCACGCTCATCACCGGTCCCAACACCGGTGGCAAAACCGTGTCGCTCAAGACCACCGGACTGCTGGCATTGATGGCCCAATCGGGCTTGTTCATCCCCGCCGGTGATGGGTCTACGCTACCGGTGTTTGGGCGCATTTTTGCCGACATCGGCGACGAACAGAGCATCGAGCAGAGCCTGTCGACCTTTTCGTCACATATGAAGAACATCATCGGCATCCTCGAATCCCTCGACAGCCACATCGAACCTGCACCATCGACAGTCCAGATGCTCCAGCCCACCGATTGGCAACCGCGCGAGCCGGTGTTTGTCGACGACCTGCCCGTGCTGATCCTCTTCGACGAACTCGGCGCTGGTACCGACCCCGTCGAGGGTTCGGCCCTTGCACGCGCCATCATCGACCACATCCTGCACTACGGTGTCTTTGCCATTGCAACGACCCACTACGCCGAACTCAAGGCCTACGCATATACGACCCCGGGCGTCCAGAACGCCTCGGTCGAGTTCAATGCCGAGACGCTGTCGCCTACCTATCGCCTGATGATCGGCGTTCCTGGGCGGTCGAATGCCCTGGCCATCGCCACGCGACTGGGCTTGTCACGCGACATCATCGAAAAAGCGCGCGCCACCCTGCCCAACCAAGAACTCCACGTCGATACCCTGCTTGCCGCCATCCAAAAGGAACGGCGCGAAGCAGCCACCATGCTGGCCGATGCTGCTGCCGTCGAAGCAGCCGCCATCGAGCTCCAACGTGACTTTGCACAGCAACGCCGCGATTTCGAGGCGCAGCTCGAACAAGAGCGCCAGGCAGCGGC
>CANHPK010000123.1 GCA_947462525.1 Roseiflexaceae bacterium
ACGAGTTTGGCCAATGAACTGGCATCCGAAATGACGCCGGTCAGATTAATCGAAGTGCCACCGAGGTATGCGTTGGTCAGCATCGATGCCGTGGTGTCTGACAGGGCATAGGATGGTGTGTCGCGGTCAATCGCGCCACGGTACCATTCGGTCCAAGGGCTGAGCTGCCCATAGATATCTGCAGCACGTACACGGTAGTAGACCATGCCCCAGGAAGCGGGCACGTTGAGGAGACATTGCCAGGCACCTGCGACCGCAGGTCCACAGTTAATACTGGTCCGTGCCGCACTCGTGTTGCTGTAGAGTTGCATCGTCACATTGGAGACCACAGAATCATCGGTCACGCGACCGCTGATGCGTGTTTTACCAACGCGGACGATGGTCTGCGCATCGGGGACAATCTGCGACGGTGCGTCACTGTCGATACGGACGGCACTGTTGAGCCATTCAACGGTACGCGCATTATCGACGCCCAACGCTGTGTCTGAATCAGTCAAACGCAACTCGAGCTTCCCTATCTCTGCACTCGATTTGCGATCGGTTGCGCTGGCAGAGCTCTTGAGTGGGTCGATCAACGTCCGGATGAGGATGGTACGTGTCGACGATGCTGGTATCGAGTTCACTTTAATCGACACGTAGTCTCGCTGATTTGCGTTTTGGACCGAGTGGAACGTGTAATTTCCACCGCCAACGATGCCTTCGGTGCCCGTGTTGGGTGAGGTAATCCAGATGCCACCGTAGGTGTTGAGTACGCCGTAGATAGGCTTGCTTGGTCGCGTGCTTAGGTTGCGCAATGTGAGGGTGTACGTCACCACCGACCCACTGCCGATACGGGGAGTCTGTTGGGTCACCAAAAGACTCTCGAGACCTTGGAGCACCGTAGACCCAGCGTCGATGGTGCCAGAGACTTGTGCAGCCGCGACACACCATGGCTCAGTCGGGATTTGCGCACAAATCGGTGCAGTAACGGCAATTGCCTGTGCGATTGCGTTTGGATCTGCGTTCGAGATGTTATCTGCGATACCGCGGGTACTCACACTTGCAGAACTGCTGGTGAGCGTGGCATCGATTTGGACATTATCGGCGGTCTGGGCACTCGTACGGCCGCAGACATTTGCGCTCAGACGCGGCCACGAATAACTGTTCAACAGTGGAGTGATGACGATTTTCTTGCCGCCGAGTTCGGTGCGTACTGGGTTTGTGGTGGGGAAGGTCGCCCACGGGAGCAAACGGCGGTCATCTGTAGCAACGGCTAAGAGACCGAATGGTGTAGTCGCCGTATACCCGATGCTTGCAAATGGGATGCGGATGTCGGTGTGGAGCACGCCGTTCGAAATACTGTGGACAAGCGTGTATGGTGCTGCGGTCGATGTCCACTGCGTCCCATCCCAGCGCATCAGAGCGGCTTCGGTTTTGCTTGTTATATGGAGTGCGTAGTCGGCACCTTCAATGGTGCCGGTACGTGTGCCTGCTTGTGCCGCAGCGAGCCGTGTCATCCAATTTGTCTGACTTGCTGGCGAGACGCGGGCTGTGGTGCGCCCGGCCATGTCTGTGGGCAAGAACATCCAGGCGTTGCCGGTTGCGATGGTGTCGATAATGCTTGTGGTGAATTGTGTCGGTTGATAGGCATTTACCGTCCCACCCGCTGTGCTGTCGAAGTACACAAAGAGGTCGCCGTCTGCATCCCAGTTTGCACCGTTCCAGTTGATGCGCAGTGCTTGCTCGTCCCAGGTGGTCGAAAACTGTTGGGAACCATAGACCGTACTACGGGAATCGGTCCCTAATGCAGCACAGCCGCGATTGATGAAGCCGCGATACGGATCAGTGCTGTCGATCGGGGTATAGTCAGGGGTTGTTGCGCTGTCGACATAGATGGTCCCCAGCGGTGTAACGCTCTCGTTGCCGACCGCATCGCGACTGCGTACCATTCCGGTGATTTTGCTGGCTTCACGCGTGTTGAGTGCGGTGCTGCGCAGTCCTGTCACCGGGAGGCTGTATTTGAGGGTTTGGGTGATCGTCTCGACCGTGTAGTCTACCTGCGTTGCCGCAATCGCAGAAATATCGATTATCGCAGCCCAGTTGGCAACGAGATTGACGCCGGTGGTACGCGTAATCGTTGTACCCGCAGTGATCGGAGTGACCGTGCTCCCCGCTTGGACGGCAAATGCAGGTGCCGAAATGACGGGTGCGACGGTGTCGATGGTGTAAGACGATGTTCCGGTCGTGGTCCGTCCAGCGCGATCAGTGGCGCTGACGCGGACGCTAATGGTCCGGATTGATGTGTCTTGCTGGAGGTAATAGGCCTTCCAGGTTGTCACCGTGCGTGCTGGTGTGACCGTGTTGACCAGCGTGACAGGGAGTTGCGTCCCCGAGGATACTTCTTCCACGCTCATCATGCTCAGCCCGGTGTCGTCGGTGATGACACCGCTGACTTCGACCATGCCATCGATGATATTGCGGAGACCAATGGTTGCGGCGCCACTACTCACCGTCGGTGCAGTCAAGTCGACCGATACACTCATCGGCGTCGTTGTCACGATCGTTGCACCTGCAGTGAGTTGCGCCTTGACTTCATGGATACCAGCGGTAGCAGTCCAGGGGAACGTGGCTTCGACTTGGGTCTGGACATCACTCCCGGACGTGTTCCATGCAGGTGCTGCTGGACTATTGTCGATGAACAGTTGGAGAGCAGTGACGCCGTCTGGTGCAATCCCGCGAATCTGGGCGAGCTGCGTTGTGTCGGTGTAGACAGCCTGTTGATTGAGGATGGTCACCGCATTGGTCGTCGGGATGGCATTCAAGATGAATGGCATTGACCGGGCCGTCGCAGATTTGGTTGCACAGTTGCCGACACGGTCACAGGCGCGGGTAACGATGCGTCGATCGCTGACTTGGAACGCTGAGAGCGTCTGTGTGGTGCTGGTACCCGGTGCAAGGACCATCACATCGTTGCGTGCTGCCACCAGCAAGCGCGTCCCTGCAAGGTCGAAGCTGTGATCGGCGCGTATCGCCGGACTGTCGGTCGAGATATCGAGCATGGCGATGCGGCTATACAACGAGTTGCTGCTGCTGTTGCCAATGATCATCAGATCGCCGGTGCTGTATGTGGTGAAATCGCGGATACGGTAGGTTTCGTCGTTGTCTGCGTCGATGGGAGAGGTATAGATGTACTGGAAGCGATCGCTCAACGGTGCGTTCAGTTCAATCGAACCGGTGCTCGCATTGCGGCTTTGGACCACTCGAACGGCACGAAGCATGTTGACGGACGTTGGTTCGACCCCGTTGGTCATGGCCTCGTCGTCATCCAGAATCAAGAGGTCATCGCCGCTGAAGCGCATTTTGTGTACGAAGCTGACTGCCTCGATGCTCCCAACCGAAGCAACATTGCCTTCGTTGGATACACGCACCAATGTGACACCGCGGAACCCTTGGGCGATGGCAATGATGTCGCCACTTGCGGCTAATGAGAATGACGTATTTGCAATTTCGTATTCACGTTCCAACGAAATGTTGCCGGTTGCCGCAGCTCCTGGGTTGTAGACATTCAGCAAACTGATTTTCGCTGCCGGGGAACCAGCCGCGAAGGTACTCAAAATGGCCAGATATGCGTCGTTGGTTACCCCATCGACGGTTTTGGTTGTCAGCGCAGTTGCGGCAATCGAAGGCACATCTGTCCGTTGGATGGTGTATGTGTTGCGTACACGCAATGACGCGCTGTTCGCAGCGATGTCGAAAATCGTCAGGGTGAAATCGCTCGTAGCCGAAACGGTGCTGATGGCATAGAGTCGGTCCTTGGCGGCATTCACGATGAGATGCTGGACCGTGCCAGGGACGGTGATGGTGCCGACGACAGGTGAGTCTTCTTGTTGCGCATCGAGGATGTCTATGCGATTGAGGCTACCCATGTAGGTGAAGCGTTGACCCGCGACGAGATCACTCGTGTTGGCGACGGGGAACGTCCCGCGACGGACGACTTCTGGGGTCTCTCCGAGCAGACAATTCGCTTCGTATGCATTTGGCTCAATCGTTTTGCCGTCGAGTGCAGCAGTACGGCCACGATACCAGAGCGACGCTGGGTAGGCGAGTTGTGCCTGGATGCGCGCGCCACAAGGCGTCTGAATCATCAGCGGATCGAGGTTGCGATCCTCTACCCGGACACTATAGGTGTAGGTGCCGGTGGAACTGACGGATTGGGTGTTTGCGTCGATGCGTGGCGCAATGGTATCGATACGGCCCTTCCACAACAGCTTTTCACCCAATTGCCCGGTGGCATTCGCTTCGAGGTCTTCGGTAGCAGCTTGGAGTTCAACATCTGCCTCGGTATTGGCTGGGGCAGATTGCGCCCACGCATACCCGTCGGCACGTTCGCTGAGCGTCGTGCTCGTCCACCCCATGGTGGCCAATCCGGTGATGTCAGCAGGCGTTACTGCACGACGATAGACACGCACATCGTCCAAGCTCCCGACAAAGCCCTCGCCGATAGTGACGTGTGGTGCGACCATGACTTGGACTTCGGGCAAGCCGAGGCTTGCGGTTTTGTCGAGTTGGATCGAAAGGTAGCGACCAAGGGTATTCGCCGGCGGAACCAAATTCGTTGGTGTGCCTGCGGGGTTGCTCTGGTAGCTGAACCAGCTGCTCTGTGCGCGGAGCACGTCGTCACTGGTGCCCGTGTCTGCAGGGTATGCGCTGCTCGACAGCATGGTGTTGTAGTTCGACAGTACGCTCGCTATTGCACTGGAGTCGGTGCGATTGTATATGTTCACTCCAACCACCGGGTATTGTCCCCCCAGGTCGAGTCGCCACCATGGTCGTGACTCTATGGATGTTTGTGCAGTTGTTGCATCTGCATCAATCCCCGACGTATTGTTATCAACCGCCTTGCTCGGCACACCTGCCGCAGTTGTTGATTGCGTTGCAGATGCGCTTCGTGACGGAGCGATGTTGTATGGTGCGACCGTGCGCGTGGCAGCCGTGATGGCTGTCGTTGCCACACTCGCGCCATTGATGTAGAGCGTCGCAGTCGTGCCATTTGCCGAGACCAATACGTGATACGGGGCGGTATAGGTCGTTGGCGCGGTCAACGTGAATCCTAATCCTGCGACAACGATACGCCCGCTGACGAGCGAAATGCTGTATGCAGTGGTCGAAAGCCCCGCAGTAGCGCTAATCAACGATGCATTGGTGCTCGTCTGTTTGGTTACCCACGTGCTGATGCTCCATGGTTCGCTCGACGACCGTGGCATGCTCAATCCACGCAGATCGGTCGTGCGCACACGGTCGTTGCCGTCAAAGACCAGAGCACCAGCGCCGACGTACCCGGCTTCGTTGCGTAGTTGTGCGTCGCTGCTGTCAAAGACACTGGTGTTTGCATACCCGGAGTCATCAACTGCGATGGCCCCCGGCGCTATGGTGCGGCTATCGAATGCCTGATAGAGCACAGGGTCGAATCCATAGACGATAGAACTCCGTTCGCTCGTCGTCAGTGTGCGGTTGAAGAGCGTCAAATCATCGATGGCGAGATTGACGGCACTCGTCGCATTTTTGCTTCCGATGACGAGGGTGCCAGCGCTGAAGTTGCCCGACAGAGATGCGGTCCCTGCGGCAATCCCATCGATGAACAATGTATACACCGTCAGCTCTGCTGACGCATTGGCAGACAGGCTGAGGTGCTGCCATTCGTTGGGCAGTAGCGCAACCGTCGAGGTGAT
>CANHPK010000124.1 GCA_947462525.1 Roseiflexaceae bacterium
ATCAGACCCGCACCGCTCGGTCCGTTTGCCTATGGCACCGAAAACTACACACGTATGCTGTGGTTAGCCGAAGGGGTAACCTCGTATTACGATAACTTGATTATGTGTCGCGCAGGCATCATCAGCCACACGCGCTATCTCGAGCTCCTCGCAGACGATTTACGGACCGTACGCCGCCACCCCGGAAGTGCTGTCCAGAGTCTCAGCGATGCATCGTTTGATGCATGGATACGCTATTACCGCCCAGACGAAAACAGCAACAATGTGTCGGTCTCGTACTACATCAAAGGTGCTGTGGCGGCGTTTTTGCTCGACATGCACATCCGCCGATGGTCAGACGGCACACGCAGTCTCGACGATGTCATGCACGTGCTCGAACACCGCTACCGCCTCGATGCACCCGGGATCCCCGAAGACGACACGATGCAGGCACTCATTGCTGAGGTTGTCGGCGGCCATCGGGCGGCCATCGATCTCTTTTTTGCACAGGTCATTAACGGTACAGACGATCTGGCGTACAGCGAGGCATGCGCAGTCGTGGGCCTGACCGATGCATGGTTCAGCGGCGATGATCCACTGTGTACCATCGGTGTCACCCTCAGACAAGACCAACAGCGCTGTCTGATTACGCAGGTGCGCAGTGGCAGTGCTGCCGAGGCTGCAGGGATTGCGCCATTCGATGAACTTTTGGCACTCGACGGGAGTCGTATAGATGCGCCCCGGTGGAAAGCCCGCATGGCAGAGTACCAGCCGGGTACGACGGTGACGATACACACCTTCAGACGTGATGAACTACGCATCACGCATGTGCAGCTCGATACTGCCCCGTTGGACAAAATGGAATTACGCTCTGTTGCGTACCCCAGTGGTGAGCAAGCAGCCCAGTACGCACAATGGCTGCGCATGCCCACCGAATCAGAAGGATGACCGTACGATGCCCACTGTGCTCATCGTCGAAGACGAAAAACCACTCCGCGATTTGGTTCGCGCATACCTCGAAAAAGAGCATTACACGGTGCTCGAGGCAGCCGATGGCAAGGTGGCGCTCGAGGTGCATGCACAGCACACCATAGATGTCATCGTCCTTGATTTGATGATCCCGCATATCGATGGCATTGAAGTATGTCGTCGTATTCGGACGACGTCGGATGTGTACATCATCATGCTCACGGCAAAGGCAGACGAGGTTGACCGTGTGGTCGGGCTCGAAGTCGGTGCGGACGACTATCTCACCAAACCGTTTTCTCCGCGCGAACTCGTCGCCCGGGTCCGTGCGTGCCTGCGTCGCCCCCGAGGCGCGGCACATGCAACTCCCAAACAACTCCGCTACGAAGACCTGGTCATCGATCTCGATGGACAAAGCATCCGTATCGGCGACGAAGTTCTTTCGGTGACTGCCACCGAGTACAAATTGATAGCCATGTTGGCCAGTGCGCCGGGGCGATTGTTTAGCCGAATGCAGCTCCTCGAGCATGTCTGGGGGACGAACTATTACGGTGATGATCACGTTGTCGATGTGCATATTGCCAATGCCCGCCGGAAGCTCCGTGAAGACACCGGTAGCCCAAAGTACATCGAAACGGTGCGTGGTGCCGGGTATCGCTGGAGATCGGCATGAACTCACTGCGATTCCGGATTTTGCGCTCCCATCTCTTGGTGATTGTCCTCACCATGGTGTTGTTTATCCTCTCGGTGATGCTCATCACGCCGCGGGTGCATAATCGATTGCTGCGGGATGCTGAAGCATCCTACCGTGCGGATGCCGATACGGACGAACAGTCTGAACGTCCGAACGATCCCAACGACGGCGTCAGGCCGTTCCCCGAATCCGGGTTGCAGGTATCTCCGGATGTGATGAACGATTTGCGACGCTTCGAAAACATCTACCGCAACGCCGTTGTGATGGCCATTGTGATTTCGGGAACCTTAGCCACCATTGTCGCGATCGTGGTCAGCGTGACCGTTGCACGGGTTATCGCACTACCCATCGGGCGATTAATCACCGCGAGTCGGCGGATAGCCGGTGGCAACTTTCAACCCATCGATATCCATTCTGGTACCGACGAAATCCAAGCACTCGCCGTCCAATTTAATCACATGGCGACTGCCCTCAAAGATGCAGAACAGCGCCGCGCTGCGCTCATCGGCGACGTCGCCCATGAGCTCCGTACCCCGCTTGCATCCATTGGGGGCTATGCAGAAGGGTTGATCGACGGAGTCGTCGTCCCCAACGAAAAAACCTACGCAGTCATTCGTGACGAGGCAGCCCGGATGCAACGCTTGGTCGATGATCTGACCGCTTTGTCACGGGCCGAAGCCGGCACACTGACGCTCTACCCTGCGACGGTCGATATGCATGATTTGGTCGGTCGTGCGGTGGCGCTCCTCGACGGCAAAACCAGCGAGGCGCAGATTACCGTCGATGTGACCCATCAACATGCCAGCGAGCCACTGCTGGCAGATGCAGACCGCATTGTCCAAGTCGTCCTCAATCTGCTGACCAATGCGGTGCGTGCGTCAGCAGCGCATTCGGTCATACGTGTCGCCACGGGTCACGATGCACAATCTGTCTGGTGTACCGTCACCGATACGGGGATTGGCATCGATGCAACACACATTCAACATATTTTTGAGCGATTCTATCGGGTCGATCCTTCCCGTGCTCGGTCTACCGGCGGGAGCGGCGTGGGTCTCACCATTTCACGCGCGATTTGCGAAGCACACGGTGGCACCCTCACCGTACGTAGTGATGGGCTCGGCACGGGTGCGACGTTCACCATGACGCTCCCCCGCGATGTTGCCTGACGATACGAAATACAGCAAAAACGGAAGAAAATCACAAAACATCACCCCACCACGCTGAATGGCGCGGTGGGGCGGTACGCATTGCATGTCTTGATCTGACGGTGTCCAGCGACAGCTGCTCTCGCCCAACTCACTCAGAGATGCTCGTTTGTGTGCAACCGTATCGCACTCGGCCAAGCGGGTTCGCCCCGTGCATAAAACGCGGTATTGTCGTCCACATACCCGCGGTAGTCGACTGTGTATGCACGGGGGTCATGATTGACGATATGAGCAAGCGCGCGGTAGAGATCTGGTGCTGTCTGCGCAAATGCATGCGGGTTGCGCCAGAACATTTCCCAATGGCCGGCGAGGAATTCGCCATCGGTCTGAAAGACGTACGGGTGACCCAGCGGCGCTCGTCCCTGGATGTGCCCAGTTGATCGGTAGTGCTGGTAGAGGCGTACTTCCGTATCTTTCGCAACACGCCAGTCGTGGAGTTGTTGGGCGGTCATGAGCGGTAATTCCCCCCGACAGAAGGGCTCATTGCGCAGCCGGCGATTCATTCCATCCAACATATGACCAAGTTCATGCAGCAACGGGCTCACTCCTGGGACCGCAGTGTAATAGCCTTCGAACAGTCGCTCTGCCACCAAGATGATCCGGTGTGCGCCTTCGTCGTAGCAGCCCCCACCGATGCCGCCGACGCGGTCATAGACGCTACTGTTTGTACACAACCAAAACGATGGTGTGCCGCTCGTGAACGCAGCCAAGATATCGGGACGATCCACGAAGCACGACACCACTTGCCCAATCACCATGCACTGCAACGCCAAAGGAGCAGGTGTTTTGGCGGGCGTGAGCAAGAGGATGTCGATCGGCGTGTGGACAAGCAATTGACGAAACCAGTGAAGCCACCGTTGCCGACGCGCACCCGACAGGTGTCGAATAATCGGAAAAAAGTGTTGTAACGCAGTCACTTCGCGGCTCTGCACATACACAAGCAGTGCCATCGGCACTGCGGTCGCTATGCCACTCGCGCGGAGGGTGGCCCAGGCTTCATGCAGCGTCGCAATCGATACCTGCGCATTTGCATGCACGTCGACAGCGCTGTCGGTCGTCGCAGAAGCCAGAAACGTCGCTGCGTCGATATGTGCAATGTCGTCGAATCGGTAGCGCATAGAGGTTCCTTTTGCTGAATGGCACATGAGCGGCTAAATCTACCTTGAACAAATCTTGACGACAGCCCGCATCGAACGTTGAACTACGAAGACTATAGTGAGGACGTGGGGAAATACAAGAAGGAGAAACACATGACCACGACCGCAATACTGTTCGCGACAATGATGATAGCCTCCGGTGCCGTCCGTATTGGCCTCATTATGCTGGCAATCTGGGCAATTATTCGACTCGTCGATCGCCTTCGCACACCAATCGCTGTACAGCCAGCACCTACGACACCATCGGTCGAACAATCCGCCACACCCGCAGTCGAAGCCTAACCGAGAAAGAGCAATACAATGACAACACAAAAACGCGATTGGGTACGCATCATCGGGATCACGGGCGCAACCCTCGTCATCGCCGGTGGGATAACACTCGGCAGTATGAAGGTCGCCGAAGCGACCGGGTATGTGACGCTCCCCGCTCGGGCAGGCCACATGAAGGGGGTTGGGAGCAATGGCCGCGGGTTCAGCATGGGTGGCGCAGGCTCCATGAACGGTGGCCGCACGCATCGCCAGCACCGTGACGGCCAGATGAACGGCCAGGGCATGATGGGTGGCAATGGGATGACGTTCGGTCGGTCAGGGCAAGCAACGACCGGTGACGAACACATCGTGCAGCATGTGCTGATGATGTTGCAGTCAGAGCAGCAGATGGCAACCGAACTGGGTGAGAGCGAGAGTGTCGCCCAAACCATTGCTGCAACACGTGCCGCCGAAATCACGGCAATTACCGCATTGCAGACGCAATGGTATCCAGACGCTAGCGCAGTCACTCCGCCAGTGCTTACGAAGGTGACCAGCATCGACGAGCTTCGGCAAGAGATGTTGCATCACTCACAGATGCTCGAGCAAATCAACGCGCCAGCGACCTATGAGCATCCGGAGCTCGCGACCTGGATTCAAACGACGCTGGCCAAACGGGCAACCGAAATTACCACGCTCTATACCAAGTAACGAGCACTCCGCCTGTCCCCCGTGTGCATGTGCACACGGGGGACGGTTTCGTTTACACGCCGTAGGTGAACTGGTGCTGTGGGGTTTGACGCACGACACTACCTTCGAGGGCACTTGCCACCTCGAGCAACAGTGCCTCTTGCCATGGACCTGCCATGAGTTGGAAGCCAACCGGTAGCCCTTGCGCAGTCGCGCCAGCCGGCATGCTCATGGCGGGTAACCCACTGAGATTGGCCAGAAAAGCAAATCGCATGATCTCGAATGTGCTCCCCAAATCACTGACACCCTGTGCAATCGCTGAAGGACTAATCGTCGGTGCAACCAGCCCAGAGGTCGGGGATGCGATGCAGTGGACCTCTGCAAAAATGCTTCGGAGATTCGCAATGCAGTGTGCCCGCGTCTGTTGCGCATGGGCGATGTCTGCGCTGGTGAATTCCCGTGCGAGTGCAAGCGACAAGCGTGTTTCGTCTGTCAGAGCGTCTGCATGTGTGGCGAGAGCTGTTTGCAGACCATGAAGCATTTCGGTGGTGATGATGATGGTATGGGCTACTCGGGCAGCTTCGAGCTGTGGTATTTCGATTTCGACGATTGTTGCACCGGCAGCACGCAGCGCGGTCAGCATCTCGGTACATCGTGCGACGATTTCTGCATCTGCATGCGAAAACCACGCAGGCATGTAGCCCACGCGCAACCCTGCCAACGAACGGGTGCCGAGTCGTGGCGATACCACACTGGG
>CANHPK010000125.1 GCA_947462525.1 Roseiflexaceae bacterium
CAGGTATGATCGGTGCCCGCAGAAAGTGCTGTTACACCCACGAGCTGCGGGACGGATGCGGGCACCGATATGCCGGGTCCAACGGTGCCGATCCCCAGTTGACCTTGTTCGTTGCGTCCCCAACAGACGACTTGCGTATTTTGATTGAGTGCGCAGGTATGGTTCCCGCCACTCGCAATGGCAACGGCTTGTCCGAGATCAGCGACACGGAGCGGCATTCCAGAGTTCGCAGTATTTCCACTGCCGAGTTGCCCATCTTCGTTGCGTCCCCAACATGCTCCGCCACCATCTTGGAGGAGCGCGCAGCTGTGTGATTGCCCCAGTGAAAGGGCGACGACATCTTGTACTGCAGCGACGACCGGCGTCGAACTGTCCTCGGTCGCCTCGTTGCCGAGTTGGCCAAAATTGTTGTGCCCCCAGCATCGGACAGTGCCGTCGAGAATAATACTGCAGGCATGTGCAGAACCCGCAGCAACGCGTACAACTTCTTCATTGCTCCGCACGGTCTGCGGTGCCGCAGAGGAAGTGGTGGTTCCATCACCCAATTGCCCGTATTCGTTGCTCCCCCAACAGCGCACGCTGACATACTTGAGCAGCGCACAGCTAAAATTCCCCCCTGCGACCAGAGAGAAACCGTCATCATAGCCATCAATTTGGGCGTCTACTACCGTAGAATCAGCTGTTGCGAGCTGTCCATAGCGATTATCTCCCCAACAACTGGTGCTGCCTGCGACGTTCCGCGCACAGGTCGTCGAAAACCCCGCAGCCACGGATGCAATGTTGTCGGCGCGTTGTACCGGTTCGAGGATGCGTGTCCGTGCGTCATCAGGAGCCACTTGCCCGTATCTGTTTTCGCCCCAACACCACAACCGTCGGGTTGTATCGACCGCACACGCATGTTGGCCTCCCGCGCTTATGCTGCGTATCGTTGGGAGCCCTTGGACCCGCTGCGGCATCGGAGCGCTCCCCACCGCATTGTCATCCCCCCAGCACCAGACAGACCCATCGATGCGAAGCGCGCAGACATACCGGTTCCCCACCGAGACTGCAGTCACATCGGTAAGGTCCGTCAAGGGCACATTTGGTGCGATCTGGCCGATTTGTGCACCCCAACAAACAACGAGCCCATCAGCCTGCAATGCACAATTGGTCGCACCACCCGACGCGATAGCAACTACAGACTGCACTAAGTCGATACGCAAGGGGGTACTTTGCTGTATGCGAGTACCGCCAACTTGGCCGGCATGGTTGTCACCCCAACACCAGACTGACCCACTATGCTGGAGCACACAGGTATGAGCAGCTCCTGCGCTGAGTGCAATCCCTTCTGAAATACCGTCGACTGCAGTCGGAATGCGCCGATCGAGCAAATCATTTGTGCCTAATTGCCCGCTGGAGTTTGCCCCCCAACAATAGACACGCTCATCGTGACGTACCGCACAGGTATGACGTGCGCCGGTTGCAAGAGAAAGCACGCCATTGATGTCAGGCGTGATCGGATCGGGCCGGCTCCGTACCCCAAAGTAATCTGCTACACCCAATTGGCCTTCGTACGATCTACCCCAACACCGGAGCATCCCCAATTGCCACATCCCGCAGACGTGTCCTGCACCTGCACTCAACAGCGAACTCGCGTTCCCGAGTGCAACAGTGACATAGGCATCACTCTGTGCCGTTCGCGCACTTGCAAGCTGTCCGCTTGCGTTGTCGCCACGACAGCGCACCCTGCCTGCGCGCAAGGCAATACATTGAAACGCATCCCCGCCAGAGACATCGATGACGCCACGTTCAGTCATTGTTTGTACGCGCCCGGTATCGTCCCAACAGACAGGGTTGGCCAAGCCCGTTGCACAGACGGTACCATCGTTGCGTGCGCGCACGATGGTTGCACCTGTTGCCTGCGCTACCGGATATCCCTGTGGAGCCTGTGCAGACCAGCACCGTACATCGGCAGCTTGCACAAACGTACACAGCTGTGCAGTATTCACGATTACCTGGGCACCGACAGGTTGTTCGATCAGTTCAATGAGTTCTGGGGTTGCAACATCACGCATCCCACCAAATGGAAGACTCCCCCAGCAGTACAACGCACCACTGACCAACCGTGCGCAGGTTGTATTGCCACCGGCAAACAGATCCGAACTCTGATCGGGGAGCGGAACAAGCTGTACTCCTGCGCTCTGATCTTGTTGCCCGGTACCGAGTTGACCGTGATCATTGGCACCCCAGCAACGGATCGTGCCATCGTCTGCTCGGGCACACGTATGTGCGTTACCAGCCGCTATCGAAACCGTTTGGTCGAGCCCGATAACCACCTGCGGATACGACGTCGAGGTCATCGGACCAACCGCAGGTTGGCCGATTTGTCGGGTTACATTGCTCCCCCAGCACAAGACAGTTCCGGGACTCGGCACCAGCGCGCAGCTATGCCGCAACCCAACAGCGACACTCGTCACATCTTGGAGGGAAGCCACAACATTTGCGGCTCGCGAGAACGGCAGCGCTTTCCCATCGTTGCCGAAGCCAAGCTGCCCTTCATCGTTCGCACCCCAACACATCACAAGCCCTGAATACGCCACCACACAGGTGTGCGCTGCACCACTCCCGAGTGTGACTCGTTGTTGGGTCGATGGGG
The DNA here is from genome assembly GCA_947462525.1 of Roseiflexaceae bacterium. Taxonomy (GTDB): domain Bacteria; phylum Chloroflexota; class Chloroflexia; order Chloroflexales; family Roseiflexaceae; genus UBA965. The sequence continues at coordinate 2,636 of CANHPK010000125.1, forward strand.
CAACGACATCTTCGGCAGGCATCGGATCTATGTCTACAAACTCATTACGTGGGGAGGCAAGTTCATCGGGCAGTACTGCTTGACGGTCAATGACTTTTTTGACAATAACACCGACAACGGCAGATGCCGGTGCAACAATCAGCAAGACGATAAAGCCGGCAATTATGCTGTACCAAAAGCGCAGAACAAAGCGTTGCATAGAGAATATCTACCTCAAAATGATGTAATCATTGTACCATCTACTACAAACCGTGGTGGTTGTGTTGCTCCGCAGTGTACCGGTCCTTTTGCCTACCCAATGCGCACTCGACACCCTCACGTGTGGCATCATCTACCAGTGCACACGACTGAATGTTTCGTATTCACAAGCACGCAACTGTCACATCACAAGTGAATACACCGATTCCTGTGCGTTTTCTCCTCCGCTGAGTTGCGTTTGCCGTGTCATGACTGCTTTGGGATACGACAAACTCAACTGAAGAAAAGCCAATTTCTGAGAATGTATTCATTCCACGATACGAAAATGTGCACCTTCGTATATGCAAATGTGCCATAGATGTGGTAATGTATGTCAGATACTTTTTGTAACGGTCATATGCGGACAAGCGGGTGCTTTGCTTACCTGCACTCAGACAATTCAGGCTCGCCTGAACCTGCAGAAAGAATGCGTATGACGCTTGTACAACGGGGTACAAACAGCGCTTGTCACCGCTCGCGGTGTGAGCACACACAGAATCCGGCACTGTTATGAAAGGGATTGCGCCTGCATGGTAATCTACATCATCTCGCGTCTAATCAGACTTGTCATCGTTTTCTTCGTGGTAACGGTTGTTGTTTTTTTACTGATGCACAACGTGCCAGGCGGACCATGGGACGAGACGAATCGCAACCTGACCGAACAACAGCGTGCCAATATGCTGGCAAAGTTCGGGCTTGACAAACCCTTGCACGAACAATATCTCACCTGGGTTGGCAATGCCCTGAAAGGCGACTTCGGCATTTCGTACCAGTTCAAAGACACCTCCGTCATCGACGTGATTGCATCGGTATGGCCCAAAAGCATTCAACTCGGTGGGATCACCGTCCTAATCTCAATCGCATTGGGCGTATTTATGGGTATTTTGGCGGGAATCCGCCAAAATACCTGGGTGGATACTGTTGTCACTTTTATCTCAACACTCGGCATGACGGTACCCAATTTCATTATCTCTATTTGGATGATTTTGATTTTGACCGTAAAGCTCCAATGGCTGCCCATTTCGCTGGATGCCGATCGTTGGAGCGATCCAAAGGCGTGGATAATGCCCGTCATCGCGTTGGGACTCGGGCCCATGGGTATCGCAGCTCGCTTTACACGCGGTAGTTTGACCGAAGTATTGACTGCTGATTACATACGCACAGCCCGAGCCAAAGGTTTATCAGAGACAATGGTTATCTGGCGGCACACCATGAAGAATGCGCTGATCCCGATTATTACCGCATTGGGTCCCATGGTCCCAAATATGATCACCGGCACAATTTTTGTCGAAACGATGTTCCGCGTTAATGGAATCGGCAAATTCTTTGTGACCAGCATCACTTCACGAGATTACCCCATGATTTTGGCTTTGATGCTTATGGTTGCATCTCTATGGGGACTTTTGTACCTGCTGACTGACCTTGTCGCCACCGTGATTGACCCACGTATCAAGCTTGACTAATTGCAATCATCAAAGGAACAATCATGATCGGTATACCGTTAAACGAGCGCAAACCTGCCAACCTCTGGCGCGATGCTGCGATACGATTTAGCCGCAACAAATTGGCTGTTGGCGCACTTTTTGTCGTAGCAATGTTTGTCTTCATGGCGATTTTCGCTGATGTGATTTCGCCATCGCCGTACGACAAGACCAACTTGACACAGTCCCGCAAGTTCCCGAGCTGGCAGTACCCCCTGGGAACTGACACCATCGGCCGTGACCAGCTGAGTCGTATCATTTACGGCGCACGTGTTTCACTGTCTATTGGTCTGAGCGTGCAACTCCTTGCCGTTGTTATCGGTGTTTCTATGGGCGCCGCAGCCGGGTTCTTAGGTGGCTGGGTCGATACCCTGGTCATGGGCACCATTGAAGTTTTTACCGCGATACCGCAACTCCTCTTTGCATTATTCTTACTAGCACTCTGGGGCGGTGGTATAACGAACATCATCATCGCTTTGGGCATTATTAGTTGGATCGAAATTTGTCGGCTTACGCGCGCACAGATTCTATCGCTACGCGAAAAAGAATACATCGAATCCGCTCGTGCAATCGGCGTGACAAATGTAAACATAGCACTCAAGCACTTGTTGCCGAACGCATTGTCACCGTTGATTATTTCTTTCACGCTAGGCATCCCGGCAACGATGTTCGCTGAAGCTGGGTTGAGCTTTTTGGGTATCGGTATTAACGACCCCATGCCGAGCTGGGGCAAAATGGCTGGTCAGTCATTCGGCAATATCGAAGTGTATTGGCACCTCGGGTTGTTCCCCACGCTGATGATTGCACTTACCATGTTGAGCTTCTCCTTTGTGGGCGACGGTTTGCGTGATGCACTCGACCCACGCCTACGCAAGTAAGCACCAAAAAAGCACCTCGTGTGTAGACACGAGGTGCTTTTTTGTTCTCTCGACTATATCCATGGACGAATTGTGCGCATTCCGCTCGCGGTATCGTAGGTACATATCAGAGACTTTTTATTCCGAAACTTATTTCTGCATTCGTTATGAAGTTGACATGATACACTAGATGAAATCTCCACAGTCTTATGTTAAAATACCGATAACGCGGTAATTTCGGTCAATCTCTGAGTGTGGGCGGTCCACATTCGGATTGATATATGACAAAGTGGCAACACAATGTCTATGGTTTTTTTACGTTAAGGAGTTCACAGATGACCCGTACGCACAAGGGTGCACGTTGGGCACTGGCACTCGTCATTGCAATGCTGGTAACAGCATGTGGTGGCGCAGCTCCAGCAGCAGAACCAACAGCTGCACCGGCCGAAGAGGCCACTGCAATCCCAACTGC
>CANHPK010000126.1 GCA_947462525.1 Roseiflexaceae bacterium
GTAAATAAAAGCTCAACATCGGCACGGGTCAGCGTCTTGATACCCCCGCGTTCTGGTGTGATGAGCTGACTTACCAACTCGCGTTTGCGCTCTTGGAGCTGCAAAATCTTCTCTTCGACCGAGTCACGCACCACCATTTTGTAGACCATTACGGGGCGAGTTTGCCCAATGCGATGGGTCCGATCGGTTGCCTGCATTTCGACGGCCGGGTTCCACCAGGGATCAATATGTATGACATAGTCTGCAGCAGTCAGGTTGAGCCCAACCCCACCAGCGCGCAGACTAATGAGAAAAAACGGATAGCGTGTATCGTTTTGGAACGCGTCAATGATGCTCTGACGATCGCGAGTGCGCCCATCCAGATACGCATAGGCAATACCCCGCTCGTCCAGCGCGGTCCGTACCAGTGTCAACATTTGGACGAACTGCGAAAAAACCAACACACGATGACCCGCCGCTTTGAGCGACTCGAGTGTGGCCAACAACGCCTCGAACTTGCCGGAACTCCCGGCACTGCTCGGATCGATGAGGCGTGGGTGATTACATATCTGCCGCAACCGCAGCAACCCTTCGAGCATCTTGACCCGCGCCTGTTGCGGACCAGCGCTGTCGATCATGCCCAGCAACAACGCCCGATAATGGTCGCGTTGCGTGGTGTAGAGTCGGCGCTGTTCGGGCTCCATGTCGCTCATCAGGATGTGTTCGGTGCGCGATGGCAAGTCGGGGGCGACCTGGTCTTTGGTGCGCCGCAGAATAAATGGAAACGTCAACCTGCGCAACAACTTCAACGCACCTTCACGCCCTTCACCCTCACGGGCAAACGTGTCGCGGAACGCCTCGGCTGTCCCCAGCAAGCCGGGATTCAAGAACGCAAACTGCGACCAGAGCTCGACGGCGTTGTTCTCGATGGGAGTACCAGTCAATGACAACCGGCGGTCTCCCTGCAAGCGTCGCACCGCACGGGCCGTCTCGGCAGCGGGATTTTTGATTGCCTGCGACTCATCCAAGATCACATACTGAAAGCGATACCCTGCCAAGAACTCGATGTCGCGCAGCATGGTCCCATAGGTGGTCAACACCACGTCATACGAGTCAAACGGCGTGGCATCTTTGGCACGGCCTTGGTCGATGTGCGTCAACAACGTCAAGCTCGGGGCAAACGTCGCGGCTTCGCGCAGCCAGTTATAGACCAAAGAACGTGGCAGCACAATCAAAATTGCCCGTGCCCCTGGTGTCCGTTCGCGCAACGAGAGAATGAACGCCAGCGTTTGAATGGTTTTGCCGACACCCATATCATCTGCCAAACACCCGCCAAAGCCATACCGATTGAGAAAATGGAGCCAATCATAGCCGGCTTTTTGGTACGAACGCAATGTGCCGCGGAATCCCTCGGGCAGTGGTTGGTCCTCGATGTGCTCAAATAGTCTGAGTTGCTCGCGGCGCTCTTCGAACGTCGCATCGACCTGCGCGCGCTGGGCCTCTTGGACCAATTGATCGACAATCGCCGTCTGCGCTGCCGCAAACCGCAAGCGACCGTCGCTTTCGGTCCCCATTGCCAACAACGGCGCTAATCGATGCGCGAGTTCGTTCGGCACAAATCCAATCGTTCCATCCGGCAGCAAGATATAGCGCTCGCGGCGCAACACCGCGCGCCGCACGACGGCCACATCGACCGACAAATCGCCGAAGTTCACGACTGCCGATACATCAAACCAGTCGATGTGCGATTGCACGGTAACGGCGAGTTCGGGGATGTCCGTCCGCATCTGGACCGATGTCAACGCATCTTCGCCACGGATCTGCAGACCATGTGAGGCCAAAACGCCGACGACGCGCATAAGGAAATCACGGACGGGGATGGTTTTTCGCAGGCGGAACGAGCCATCCTCGGACATGCGCAATCCCTGTTGCTCGAGGAGCGCAACACAGTCGCGTTCGCTGTCGACGAGCCGGGTAATCCGCACCAAATGAAGCTCTTCGCTACCATGCAAGACCGCTTCGGCAGGGTAGTGCTGGTCAAACGGCAAGTCATAATTGGCATAGGCAAACCCCAACCGCACCACTACACCTGCGTCGTGTTCGGCAACGGTGATATTGCCAATAGGTTCGTCATGTACCTCATCCCAACGCACGGCAGAGCCACACAATGGCACCCGCTGGGCGAGCTCGAGGAGCCGCTGATCAAAGCGTTCACGGTCTTCGGCACGCACCCGCAGTGCAGGCGTTTGAAGCAGGTGATCGACCAGGGTGGTACGTTCGCCGATGCATACCAGCGTGGCACCGGTCCACAGCCAATGCGGGCTAAACGGCAACAGCGTCCGATTTGCCTGATCGACGACGATGCTCCGCTGCGCACTGTAGACGATGCTTTGCAGGAGGAGGTCTGCCCCGTCTTCGTCACACGACAATTGCAGTTCGCCTGGCTCGCCATAGACATGCACCGGATGTCCAAAGGATAATCCGTCGCGTGCAACATAGACCGTCTGGTCCACAAGCAGTGCCAAGGCGCCGGCATAGAGCCATGCCCGTTGGCCGGGCTGTGCCAAGCTGAGCGACTGCTCGCACAGCATCGCAGCTGCCTGTAGAACGGACAGCGGGCTATTGGGATACCCCGCCGGGGTCGGCGGAGCCCGTAACGGGCGCACATCTGCACCCGTCCAATCGGCACGCCCTGCCCGCGGGGTCACACTCGCCGGGATAACGGCCCAGCCAGCGTCACCGACACCCAGCGGATGGCTGGGTACCAAAAAGAAGCACACCACAGCGGCAGTCGGCGTCGCAGTGGTGCTGCGTGGACGGTCTGAAAGGCTGAACAACGTCTCCCACGGTTGCGGCGGATTGCTGGTCATGTGCGTGTACAGCGCGCGCACCGCGGCCACACGATGCACACACGGTCCATCATCACGATGCGCACAATCACACAGTGTCGTCACGCGGCCCGCAATCAAGAGGGCTGTCACGCGGCGCACAGCGGTGCCGTCGACGACCACCACGACCGCACTGGCAGGCTCGACCTGCTCGAGGGTCACTCCACCGCTGGCCAGCACGGCAGTCGCCCGGCGCATCAGCGCCGGTTCGACCGCCTGCAAGAATCCATCGAGGAGCTCTGGGGTTATCAACTGCAACCGTCCAATGGTCATGCCTTTTGTCCCTTGGCAATCCCATAGTGGTCCTGCAATGAACGCACCGACAAGCTGCGTTGCTGCAACTCACGGATACCGGCCACCGTCGCAGCTGCGCCGGTCAACGTCGTCACCAACATCACACCGTAGCGAATCGCTGCGGCACGCAATGCTTGACCATCGTTATAGGCCATCGAGCCCAATGGTGTGCTGATAACCAGCTGCACCATCCCCCTGGCAATCAGGTCTGCCGTGTGCGGCGAACCGTCCGAGATTTTGTTGACGGTCGTACAGGCAATCCCTACACCGTTCAACATCTCTGCGGTGCCGCTGGTTGCATACAGCACGAATCCCAGGTTGTTCAAATCCTTTGCGATTTTGACGATTGCATTCTTGTCGTTGTTGTTGACCGTCAGCAATGCACCGCCTTTGGTGGGGATCTTTTGATTGGCACCCATTTCGGCTTTGGCAAATGCCAGCCCGAAGTTGGATGCGTGCCCCATGACCTCGCCCGTCGAGCGCATCTCGGGGCTGAGCATGATGGTGGCGCCGGGGAACTTGTCGAACGGCAACACGGCTTCCTTCACAAAGAATCCGTCGACCTTGGGCTCTTCGGTGAAGTTGAGCTCCTTGAGCGTTTTGCCTGCCGCGACCTGTGCTGCAATGCTGGCCAATGGGTATCCCGTTGCTTTTGCAATAAACGGCACGGTGCGCGATGAGCGGGGGTTCACCTCGATGACATAGACCACGTCGTCTTTGATGGCGAACTGGACATTCATCAAGCCCTTGACGTTCAGGGCAACACCAATCCGGCGCGTGACATCGCGTATGATTTCGAGGTGATATGACGTAATTTTGTAGGGCGGCAGTACCATGGCAGAGTCACCCGAGTGCACGCCGGCTTCTTCGACGTGTTCCATGATGCCGGCAATCACTACCTGTGTCCCATCCCCAATTGCATCGACATCGACTTCGAAGGCATCTTCGAGGTATTTGTCGATCAACACCGGTGCACCGGCACTCACCACCGTCGCTTCGGCGATGTACTTCTCGAACGACGCATCGTCATACGCAATAGCCATAGCCCGCCCGCCGAGCACGTAGCTGGGGCGAACCAACACGGGGTAGCCAATGCGGTGCGCAATCGTGCGGGCATCGGCCAGATTGTTGGCCATGCCGTTGGGCGGCATTTCGATGTCCATGCTGTTGAGCAATGCACCGAACCGGCCACGCTCTTCGGCCAAGTCGATTGCATCCGGCGATGTCCCCCAAATGGGTACGCCGTTTGCTTCGAGGCCATGCGCCAGGTTGAGCGGGGTCTGACCACCAAACTGCACCAACGCAGGCACACTGCGCACTGCAGGACCGAAATCCGCACCTGCTTCGCGGTCGTAGATGTTGAGCACATCTTCGAGGGTCAGTGGCTCAAAGTAGAGGCGGTCAGCAGTGTCGTAGTCGGTCGAGACCGTCTCGGGGTTGCAGTTGATCATGATGGTCTCGATATTGAGGTCGCGCAGTGCCATACAGGCGTGCACACAGCAATAGTCGAACTCGATACCCTGCCCGATACGGTTGGGGCCACCACCGATAATCATCGCCTTGGGCTTGTTGCTGACGTTGGCCTCGTCGCTCCCGGGTTGGCGACTGTACGTGCTATAGAAGTACGGGGTCGACGCCTCGAACTCGGCCGCACAGGTGTCGATCTTGCGATAGACGGGGACGATTTTGGCCTTTTTGCGGTGCGTACGGACTGCAGAAATCGTCGGTTTATCTGACAACGTATAGGCTAATTGCGCATCCGAGAAGCCGTATTCTTTGGCAGTAAACAACAGCTCGTTCGGCAACGATGTCAGACTATAGCCTGCGAGTTCCTTCTCGAGGGCGACGATGTCTTGGAACTGTTCGACGAACCACGGATCGAAACCCGTCCGCTCGCAGATGGACTCGAGCGACGCCCCTGCCCGGATTTCGTCACACACACGGAAGATGCGGCGTGGGGTCGGGATGCGGATGTCGTCATTGCCCACCATTTTGACCTGATTGCTCCCCACAAAGCCTGTCGCGCCGATTTCGAGGCCACGCATGGCTTTCTGGAACGCCTCGGCAAAGGTGCCACCAATGGCCATCACTTCGCCCACTGACTTCATCTGCGGACCGAGGATGGGATCGACGCCCGGGAACTTCTCGAAGGCCCAGCGTGGCAACTTCACCACCACGTAGTCCAAGCTGGGCTCGAATGACGCCGGAGTCAGCTTGGTGATGTCGTTGGGGATTTCGTCGAGGGTGTAGCCGACCGCCAGCAACGCGGCAATTTTGGCAATGGGGAAGCCCGTCGCCTTGGAGGCCAATGCCGACGAGCGGCTGACGCGCGGGTTCATTTCGATGACCAACGGGGTGCCGGTCTTGGGGTCGACGGCAAACTGGATGTTGGACCCGCCGGTTTCGACGCCGATACGGCGAATCACCATTTTGCCCATCTCGCGCAGGCGCTGGAGCTCGCGATCGGTCAGGGTCATGGCCGGTGCCACGGTCATCGAGTCACCGGTGTGGACA
>CANHPK010000127.1 GCA_947462525.1 Roseiflexaceae bacterium
ATTAACCGCATCTCGTTTGGCTGGACCTTGCAGTTCGCCATGCAACCCGAGATTTATCTCCAGGCTGGACTAACGGCGATTGTCGCTGCCGTACTGGCAGGGATTTACCCGGCATGGCGCATCGCACGGGTCTCCCCGGCTGTTGCATTGCGAGAGGAATAAGCATGGACACGTATCGTTACGCCACTCTTTGGCGACGGGTGTTGGTCTTGTGGTGTTGTGTGTGGGCAGTTGGATTGTCCGCGTGCACCATAGCCCCTGCATCGACGACCGCTGTTCCTTCACCTGCACAGATATCGGTCGCTGAGGGGATGGCGCGTACCGATACCACGGGCTATCTGCGTGCCGAAGAAGTACGTGAATTTGCATTCCCTGCCGACCACGGACCGCATCCAGAGTACGCGGTCGAATGGTGGTATTACACCGGTAATCTGACCGATGCACAGGGGAACGATTACGGCTATCAATTTACCCTGTTCCGCACTGGACTGCCACGCACTGATGCGCCGCAAGGCGGCTCGCAATGGCGTTCTGATGCGGTATACATGGCCCATCTCGCGCTCAGTGATGGTGCACGGCAACGGTTCGTTGCACGCGAACGCTTCAATCGTGGAGCGTTAGGGCTCGCTGGCGCCCAAGCAGCGCCGTTCCAGGTATGGCTCGATGACTGGTCTGTGACTAGTGTTGACGCCGGTACCACGCAGATGCGCATCCAGGCACAGGACGGCGACATAGCCCTCGATGTCACCCTCGATGCGACGGGTCCCATCGTCTTGCAAGGGGATCGCGGGCTGTCACAAAAGTCCGCCGCGAAAGGGAACGCATCCTATTATTACTCACTGCCACGGATGGCCACCACGGGGACGCTGCGTATCGGCGACACCGATGTCGCGGTCAGCGGCACGAGCTGGATGGACCGCGAATGGAGCACCAGTGCACTCGGCACGGACCAAGTGGGCTGGGATTGGTTTGCCTTGCATCTCGACGACGGCAGCGACATCATGCTCTATCAGTTGCGCAACCGCGATGGGTCGACCGACCCGTTCAGCGGTGGGTCGGTACGCAATCGTGACGGCACGGTTACGCGCTTGGCGGCATCGGATATCCGCTGGACCCCCCAAGGCGTATGGACGAGCCCACATACCGGAGCACCATACCCCGCCGCGTGGGATATCGAGCTCATCCCTCTTGGACTCTCGCTGATGGTAACGCCACTGATTGCGGATCAAGAACTGCAGGTGACCGTCCGGTACTGGGAAGGTGCAGTGCGCGTCGATGCACGCCGCGCGGGGAGCTCACTCAGCGGCACTGGCTATCTCGAAATGACTGGATACGCAGACATGCCGCGTTGAGCGGCTTCTATATATGAGATTTATTGTGCGTCGCATACATGTTTCGCCGTTTCAACGGTCACTGTTGTTGGCTTGCTTCGTGTTGACGTGTGCATGGCTCATTGGAGTCTTTGCCCAACGGCCACTCACCACGTATGTCATGGCAGACCGGAGCAGTGCACCACACATCACGGGATTCTACGCACCCGAGGAAGCGTCCGACGGTACAACCTACCGATGGACGTCGGGTCTTGCCGTCATTCGTGCCGTCGGGCTCGTTCCCGACCCCGAGGCAATCTGGTATGTGACCGTCGCAGCCTCTACACACCTCATACAGATGCAGTTCGACACGTTGGCGGTCGCACATCAGGATGAACGCCGCTATGCATTCCTATCGCGTCCCACGCGCTGGAACGGGGTGCAGTCGATGCGTATCGGGACGACGACATTCACCGATCCGGCCGAAGCGCGTGAGCTCGGGGTGCGCGTCATCAGCGCGAGTCTGTCGCATGTATGGCAGCCCTTCCCTGCGGTCCTGTGGGTGTCTTCGGTAGCGCTCCTTTCTCTCATGGCAGCATTGACCGCATGGCTCCTTGGCTGGGGATGGCGAGGAGTCCTGATAGCATGCGTCCTGATGTTGCTCATGGCAACACTCATGCAGTGGACCAACCCACGTGCCGCCGGGTTGTGGGTACGCAACCTTGCAGGGGTGTCGATCATCGTCCCGATCGCCGTATGGCTGTTGCGGCGTTGGTTCCCCGTAGTCCTGCTGACGGGATGGGCGAGCGTGCTTCTGCTGCGGTTATGGGGTATTCGGGCACCTTCGTTTGAGGGGCATGATTATGCAATCCATCTGCGGAGGTTGAGCGATTTCCGCACGGGGATTTGGACCATGAGCGCACATCCGTACGAATTCGGACGACGCCAATCGGTCATCTTGCCGCTGTTCTACCGTGTTTCCGATGCGCTCGCAGAGGTGCTCGGCACGCACCTTGCCATGCACCTCATGATCGTTTGTGCCGAGACGTCGATTGCGCTCCTCGTCTGGCTCTTGCTCAGGCGGGTGTCGTTCCCGCCCCGGGCAGCGCTGCTCGGTGCGTTCCTCGTGTTGCTGATGCCGTTGTCGTCGAGTGTGTTGTACTGGGCGTTTATGCAGCAAATCAGCGCGCACGTGCTGACCTTTGCGATTGCCTACTTGACAATTCGGGGTACCACAAAATCTGCTTGGTTGGCAGCAGTGCTCCTCGCGGTGGTGGCGATGACCCACATCGGCGAGACGTTCATTGCGGCCGTCTGGTATGGCGCGTTGCGTCTGGCCGAACCAGACCGATTCCGTCCGCAGTGGTGGTGGCGCTCGCTCCCAGTCGTCGTGGCAGGGGTTGCCGTACTGCCGTTGTATCTGACATTTCTCGGGAACGTCGGCGCAAGTGGGAGCGCTCTCATCCAACCCATCAGCCCAGCAATCCTGGCACAGCTGGGGGTCGCATTCACGGTCGGCCTGGCACCAGTGCCCATCGGTGCCGCGTTGATAGCGCTAGCCGTGCTGGTGTGGCAACGGCCTCGTGTGGCCATTCCATGGCTCGCCGTGGTCGCGGTGTTTGCCGCCGTCGAGGCACTGACGCGTGCCCAAGTCCGCTATTTGTACACGGGTGCGCCGTTGATTGCAGTTGCAGTGGGCTGGTGCATCCAGCGCGTCTGGCGCTATGGCTGGGCGGGGCGACTGCTGGTGTTGCTTGTCGTCACGTATATCGCATGGGTCAGCAGTGCGCTCTGGATAGACGCGGTCATGGGCTGGCAGAAACCACGCATTGATGGGCTTACCCACTAGCTCCGGGGCGCCCGCTCTGCGGCTTTGCGTAACGCCGCGGCAAACGGCGAATCGTCTTGCGCGCCTTCGTCGGCATCGTGCGATGTGTAGCCGGGGGTGATAGGTGGTTCCTCGTCGTCGTCGCGCGGATCGTCGAGTTCGTCGCTCCAGTCGAGATGGAGCGCATCTGCACCAGCGCCGGCAAGGTGCACGATATCTGCGATGGCCATCGTGACGACCGCCGTCGCTTCATCGAGACGTGGGTGGTACTGGTCGTGCGCGTAGAACGGCACCTCGGGGTGATCGCGCTGATAGTCTGCCAACGTGCCGGGAGGGTTAATGGGGGCGTCTGCAGTTGCCATCAAGGCAGCGACCTCGGCTGCCGTGATGATCCCTGTATCGACCAGGATGAGGGTACATGCGACATGCGGGATAATCCGTTTGAGGATGGTGCGTGTCTCGTTCAGTTGCCGTAACCCGCGCGTGATGCTCCGCAATTGCCCGCTGGCTTTGACTTCGTAGACATGGATGTGGGTTGCGTCTGGGTACTGTACGGCATCGAGCTCCCGATATTTGCGGATGAGTTGTGTCCCTGTGCGCTCGTCGTATTCGACATACCGATTGTCCGACAATGGGTGAAACTGCGTCAACCAGCCGCGTACCACGTCTTCGGCTTCGGATCCAAACAGCGAACGATGCGTGGCCGGCCGGATGGCTTTGTGATTGGCTTTGGTCGCCATCAGCGCCGAAATATAGGCACGATATTGGGGGTCATCGATGTCATGCAGACGGACTCGGTGATAACGCATCGGTATTCCTTCTCCATGCATCAAATTGTGGGGAGTGTACGTTACACGAACGTCAGTATCCTATCATACCGGTGTAATGGTCAGACTGTTACAATACAATGACAAGAAAATAATCAAGGAGTTCTGGTTTATGTACCGCGCTTCACCCAAAATTGCCACCGGATTGAGCGTCATGGCGTTGTTTTTGACGAGTTGTGTTTCGTCAGCACTCGGTATCGCCACACCCGTTCCAACAGCCGTGGTCGAGCCCGCCACTGCGACACCCATGGTCGTGCCAACGGCTATCGTAGAACCGACCGTCATCCCGACTGTTACCCCGATTACCATGCCCGAGGACCTGACCGTGGTCCCATTGGTGCGTGGCCAGGTGACCGGCCGTCCGTTTGCCATGATGATCGACAATCACCCCGATGCATACCCGCAGTCGGGCTTAAATCGTGCATCCATCGTCTTCGAAGCACTGGCCGAATACGGCATCACGCGCTATTTGGCCATCTTTCCTCCTGAGTTGGCAATGGACAATCGCCAACTCGGGCCGGTACGGAGCGCCCGTCACTACTTCGTGCAGTGGGCCATGGGTATGGGTGCCATTTATGGCCATGCAGGGGGATCCCCAGCAGGCCTCGAACTCGCCGAAAGCACGACCGAAATCATCAACGTCGACGCCCTGCGCGACGATACCTCGGTGTACTTCTACCGGGTCGAGACCGCCGAGCGCTTTGCTCCCCACAACCTCTATACCAATGGCGCTATCATGCGGCAATACGTCGAAACCGAAAAACTCACCCCGACCCGCACGGATGTCGGCTATCAGTACGCACTTCCTCTGCCCCCCGAGCAGCGCGGCCCCAACGCGTCGATCGATTATTTCTTCCTCTATGACGATCAGCCCGTCGGCTGGACCTACGATGCAGCCACCAACCTGTACGCACGGACCCGCTACGGCAAGCCTGCGGTCGACGACGTAACCCAGATGCAGTTGACGACCCAAAATGTCGTCGTCATCCAAGTCAAAGAAGCGCCCATCGAAGGTGACCCCAAGGCACGGATCGACCAACAGGTCATCGGGTCGGGTAATGGGGTGTTCTTCCATGACGGGTTGCGTGTCGATATTACCTGGGAAAAGAAAACTGCCGAAGCACCATTGCTCTTCTATACCGCCGACGGCGCTGAGGTGCAATTCACTGCTGGCCAGATTTGGATTTCGGCGGTTCCTGACTTGGCCAACATCAGCCAATCGTAGCCTACCGCACGACACACCCCCCGCTGGGAAACCAGCTGGGGGGTGATTTTTGTGTCGTCCGCCGTCCGGCTAGAACAGTTCGCGGCGCCCTTCGAGTGCCGATGTCAGGGTATGCGTATCGGCCCACTCCAAATCGCCGCCGGTGGGCAACCCGCGTGCAAGTCGCGTTACCCGTGTGCCCAACGGGCTCAGTTCACGTTGCAAATAGGCTGCGGTCGCTTCCCCTTCGAGATTTGGATTGGTTGCGATGATGACCTCACGGATGGACTCGGTGCCGATTCGTTCGAGCAGATCATCGAAGAAGATATCTTCACGCCCCATCCCTTCGAGCGGGGCTATGCGGCCATGCAAGACGTGGTAGCTCCCTTTGAAGACCCCTGTGCGTTCGATTGCCAATGCGTCGAGAGGATCTTCGACGACACAAATCGCCCCGGTTTGGCGGAGCGGATTGCGACAGACTGCACAGTATTC
>CANHPK010000128.1 GCA_947462525.1 Roseiflexaceae bacterium
ACCATCATATTGGCTGGCGTGGGCATCATCCCGCGTGTTTTGAGCCACTGTGTTGCATAGCGATTGATGGTGCCGATGGATGCGTCGTAGCCGAATGCGACGGCGTGCTGATCGAAGTTCCAGTAGGCGTGCGTGAGGTCCGCGCCGCTCCCACCGCCGATGGTGCCACCGACGGGGCAGCCATAGCTGTCGAAGGTTGTCAGTTGGAGCGGGAGCTCGAGCAGACTGGGGTACGGCAAGTTGAGCGTTGCTTGGATGTTGCTCGGGTCGACAATCAGGTTATCGACATAGATGGCACTAAACTTGTCGAGGGTCTCGTCATAGCCGGTGGTGTTGTTTTTGATGCCCGCACTGCCCAGGCCATCCAAGATCATGTGTTCGCTGAAGCCACCGAGGCGCAGGTAGGCGTCGAAATCGGCCGTGAATGTCCCTGACCCATAACAGCCATAACTGACCGTGTTCGTGCCATTGAGGTTGAGCCCGGGGTCGTATTCACCTTTGTTGGCGAGCTCATCGCGTTGTTCCCACGGTGCTTCGACTGGTTTGGGCAAGCTCCACTCATAATTGCTCATCCCGACCGGGATTGCAGGCGCCGCATAAAACGTCAGGTCGAGCGTCGAACTGTTTGGTGTGAGGCTAAACCCTGGCCAGCGCAACGTATCCGGCGTTGTGACGATTTGCAGGATGAGGCCGTCTGTCCCGTAGAAGAGCATGTTTGCCGTCGGACTGAGTGTGGTTGTCGATTTGACCGAGCCTGGTGTGTATGACAAGGCACGGTCAATCGGCAGGTAACTGGCTGGGACGACGAGCGATTTGCCGGCGACATACCGACCAAATGTGGTGTCGCTGTCTTTGATATAGCTATCAATCTGGATGCTTGCACCTACCGACGTGCCCGCGGTGATGCGGCTAGCGGAGAGATCGATGCTGGTTCCCCCGGTCGCACGGACCGCAAATCCGGCCGGGTACGACGTGACATAATTAATCGCACTAGTCGTCGACAGGGTGCCGACCGTGCCCGCCGCGTTGCTGCCGAGCCCTACACTCGTATAGGTATAGTCGCGAGTAGGGTCGCTGCGGTTCCCCGCGAAACCACTGTTGTTGTCTGGCACTTTGGCACTGAGACTTGGTTGCAGGTAGCTGAACCGTGATTTGGCGTTGGTATTGCTCCACAAGACAGCATGTGCATCAATCGGGAGATTGACACTGCCGTCGAGTCCAAAGAACCACGGCGCGTATTCGTCGACGATGATGATCTTTTCGCTCCCGGTCCCGCTAGCGGAGAACATTTTGTTGATAATGACATTCGCACCGAACGTCGTCGTCGTGTAGGTGCCACGCAGATTGTCCGTGTACAACATCATCGTGTTGGCGCGATTCATGCTGTAGAGCGGGTCGACACTGTCGACCACAACCGACAGGTGTGCGGGGAGTGTGACACTGATGGCAACGGTGTTGGTGACGGTACCGCCAGGGTCGGCTACAAAGGCGATGTCGTTCAAATTGAACTGCATACCATCGGCGATTGCCGACGATATCTGTGACGTGGCGGCTCCCGCGGCGAACTCCGCGCGGAAGGTGCTGTCACGCAAGGTGCCGTCGCCGTTGAGTGAGCCGACGATGACGAGTTTGTTGGTAATGACGTTGGAGTCTGCCCGGAGCGTCCCACCGAGGTAGAGGTTTTTGTCGGTGGTTGTCGGATCGGGGATTACACAGCCGCGTCCTTTGGAGCGATAGACGGTGTCTACGGTGAACGTCCAATCGTTGCCCAGTGCTAATTGGTTGGTAACGCTAGTGGGCATGCTATTTGAGTCGTAAAGCAGCAAGCCCTTGGGGAGCACGCTGACATTGCTCATCGTCGCGCTGATTGCTTCGGCACTGCTACCGACGACACACCCGCGGGGCAGACGCGACACCCAACCGGTGGTGTCGACGGGAGTACCCACATCGACAATCTCGACGGCGCGACCCGTGTATGCACTGAGCGACACAGTCGTGTAGTACCCGATGACTTCGTAGGATCGATCACTATGGCCGATAGCGACGTATTCATAACTGCGCGTCGGGTCGATAAGGGTGGTGTCTTCAACCACCCATGTGCCGGATTTATTGGCCCAGCTGGTGATGGGGGTGACCTGGAGCCACGGCACATCTGCAGGTGCCAGTCCGAGCGACGCGGGAGCAACACGGCGAAACAACGCGACCATGGGCGGTTTTTCGTTTTTGAGGTACCCGGTACTACTGAGCGTGGCACAGACTTTCCGGGGGAGGGGATTGCGATCGAGACATACCTCGCTGTTGGATGCGCCCCAGGCAACTGCCATGCTGCCCAGTTCGGTCATGTTGCGTGGTGCATCGAGGAACGCATCACCAGCGGGCGTGGTGTCGAGATTGAGGAAGTTGTTGACATTGCGCACCCAGTGACTGTTGAGCGTCGACGAAATGTCCGTCGTCACAGTCAAAGCGGACGACATCGCACCGACGCGCAATGATTCACCCATTTCGATGGGGAACGTGTGCGTCTGGGCACTGCCGGTGCCCAGCGTGGTCGTGACGATGCTCGTTTGCCCCGTCGGGAGCGGTCGCGCAACCACCACCGAGCGCGAAATCACCCCCGCAGGGCTTCCGAAATCGACGGTCACCAGCGATGTGCGATTCTCGGTGTTTGACACACTGACGTCGAATCGCGGGGTAGCCAGACCATTGGGTGATCCGGTACGGACACAGATGAGTTTGGGCGTACTGGTATTGCCGTTTGCGTCGACGTATTCGATGCGGTAATCGATCTGTGCGTTGGTCTGTGCAGGGACATAGGTGTCAACGAGGTCGACGCCAAAGGGTTTGACTTTGGTGGCACTCGGGCGAAAGCGCTTCACCAAAACCCACGGCGAGCCGTTCAGGCTACGGTAGAGGACGACCTGCTTGACATCAGCAGGGGGACTGAGCCGTGGCGGGAGTGCGGCCAGACACGGTGTTTTGGTCTGATTATCGATGACAGGCTGGGTCGGTGGGGTGCGATCAAAGATGCCGCCTTTGACCGGCCGACTCGGGTTGGACCAGTTCCCTGCGTTGTCGCGTACTTGGACGCGGTACCAATAGGTGGTCCCTACCGGTGGACGATCTGCGTAGGTCGTGAGTTGCGTCCGCCGCGAGGCGGGGATGGTGGCGACGGGGGTCCACTGATTCATCTTGAGGCCAGTGGTAATTGCACGGGTCACATAAAAGGTCGGTTCAGCGCCAATCCCGCTCGTATCGAGGTCAGTGTAGCGCCAGCTCAGTTCGACTTTGGGGGTGCCCGCCGCAGCGGACGTTGGGTATATGGTTTTGACGGTGATGGTGTCGACAGGGGTGGGTGGGATGAGATCTCGCTTCACTGCCGTAATCGAACTCGAGCAGGTGCCTTCTTTGTTGGCGATATCGACCGGGCAGACTTTGTAGAGCCAACTGCGATAGTGAGAAGGACTGGTAATCAGCGTATCGGCATAGAGGTATGCATCGTCTTTGTAGGCGGGTACATTGATGGTGGGGGTTCCGGGGATGGTGATGTTCGGGGGGGTAATCGGTTGGAATTCATTGATGGTGACGACATCGCTGTTCAGCTTTGTCCAACTCGGTGCAGTGGGCGCCATCCGATAGACGTTGTAACCAGCAATCATCCGGCCATTGCTCATGAGCCCTTTGGTCCAGGTCAAATAGACAGCGCCGTCGTTGTTGATTTCGTTTTGGACCAGACCAGAATCGAATCGCTCGGGTGCGGTCGCTGGCCGTGCGGTGCCGATAACACCAAGGTCGCTCGGTCCGTCGTAGACCCCTGCCTCACGCAGCCCGCTTGGTGTGGGCAAATTGGTTGTTGTGCCGTCGGGGGCGACCACGATGGTGCCTACCAGTGTCATCGTGCCGGCGTTTCGAATGGTGTAGGTCAATGTGGCACGGCTATTGGTCGTGTCGGTGTCGCGATAACTCAACCCGACCGCCTGTGCCAATAAGGGGAAGCGCTGGATGGCAAAGCGTGTTTTTTCGATCAGGACCGTATCCGTGACGGTACGCGTTGTATTGTCCAACACAGTATTGACAGACGCCAGGCTGGCATGCAGTGCTGCCACCGACACGGTGTCGGTGAACAGTCCCGTCGTGCTGTATGCGTGCCGAAGCGCGAGTAACTGCCGGGGCGCTGTCACAAACGCGGTGCTGAGGGCTGCCGCATCGGCAACAAACGTGGTGGTGCCGATTTTCGTTTCGGCCGTACCGGTACCCACACTTTTGTAGACGTCATATGACCCCATTCGGGCTGCTGTTTGTGCCCAATTGAGGACGATAGAGCGGGTACTTCCGGTGGTCAATTGCCCATAAAACATATCTTCGCTGGTGATTGCCGTACGTGCCTTGGGCTGTGGGGCAATCACAAAGCGACCGGGGCGTACGCCCGCCTGCGCTGCGACCCCGTTCGGTAGGAGCGCACTGATGACACTCACAAACACGATGAAGTGCACACACATACGGCGCATGCGCGTACGGAGTGATGTTGCAGACAGCATAACTGTTCCTCTCACGCGACCGCGTGACATGACAAAATGTGCATATGGCGTTGAATACGCATATGGTATGTTTTTCTTGTGAAGTCGTCAATATCTGCGGTCACAATGTGGCGAAATTTACGTATTTTTAAGGAAAAAAACACCCGCTGCAGGTGCAGCGGGCGCAAAAAGACAAACGACGCACTACGCAGTGCGCTGATGCATGATGTGGTTGATGACTTTGTAGACCAACTTGGCCGTGATGAATTCGCTGGCATGCATCCCAGGGATGGGCGCGAGTTCGACGCAGTCAAATGCCACCACGGTGCTGTTGCGACAGACCGTCTTGACGATGTCCAGCACCTGCACCCAGGTGAGGCCATGGGGCTCGGGTGTGCCAGTGGCAGGGATGATACTGGGGTCGAAGCCATCGACATCAATCGTCAGAAAGACCTTTTTGCCTGTGATGCGCGCGCTCAGTTCTGCCAAATGCCCGCCGGCGTGGACCTCTTCGTTGAACCAGACGCGCGTCGTGTCGGGCGTGGCGCGGATGTAGTCCATTTCTTCGAGACAAATCGACCGAATGCCGAACTGCAAAATGGGCGCACCCAAATCTGCAATGCGCCGTGCAACACTGGCATGGCTGTATGGCGAGCCATCGTAGCTGTCACGCAGGTCGCTGTGGGCATCGATTTGGACCAAGACAAAATCGCCGTGGATATCATGGATGGCCCGGGCAAACCCGCTCGAGATGCTGTGCTCACCACCCAAACCAACGAGCATTTTGCCGGCTGCGAGGTGTTCGCGGGCACATGCACGGATTGCGTCGACCATGGCTTCGGGGCCGGCGGCGTGGGGTGCCAAGGCTGGCAACGTGTGGACCCCGTAGTCATAGGCCATTTCGCAGTCGAATTCGCGGTCGTATAATTCAACTTGACGTGATGCATGGATGATGGCCCGTGGGCCACTGCGGGCGCCTTGCCCAAAGCTCACCGTTGCTTCGTATGGGATGGGCAAAACGACGACCTGTGCGCCGTCATAGGTCGCACATTCGCCTTCGAGCCCGAGGAAATTCTCGGGGGTTGCATACTCGTAGTGACTCATCGGTCCTCCCCTGTCTGATTCGACGAATTGTACCATGTG
>CANHPK010000129.1 GCA_947462525.1 Roseiflexaceae bacterium
AAGCCACTCCCCTACGACTGCTATATGCCCCTTCTCGAAAATGGGGAGCGCATACGACTCCATTTTTTTGAGGTTCTTTTCTATTGCCGCTTCATCTCCATTTGTACCAGTCATGTAGGGCCCCGAAATCAGAATCATCAGCATGTGTGACACCTGTTGTCTCCGCTCTACGTACATCGTCCCTCTATCGTATCATACGAAGTTCATCTCTGTTATTGCCTCCGTACGCTATCGTATGCAGTGTTTCCGTTAAAAAATATGGAAAAAATGCGAGCAAATTGGTTAATTACAGTATTGCGTTTTACTGATTTTTGTTGTATTCTACGCAAAGAAAACCATATAAGGAGGAACACTATGCAAAATCTTCAGCATGCAACTACTGCAATTTCACGTGCACAAGGGTGCTTACTCGGGCAGTTCGCTGGTGACTCATTAGGTGGGTTGGTCGAATTTCAACGGCCAGAGTCCATCCGCCAGCGGTACCCTGATGGTGTGACGGAACTCGCAGATGGCGGTACATGGGAGAACGTCGCCGGGCAACTCACCGACGACAGCGAAATGGCACTCATGTTGGCACGGTGCCTCATTACAAAGGGAACATATGCTCCTGATGCGGCTTACGCAGCATATGTCCAATGGAAGGATTCGCGCCCGTTCGACATGGGATTTGCCACCAGTGCAGCACTTTCGGGGCGGCCCAATCCCGATACACAAGCCAACGGTGCATTGATGCGCATCAGCCCGTTGGGTATCTTTGGTGCACAATATCCCGCCGAGACCGTCGCGCAATGGGCTGATGCAGATGCGGCCCTCACCCACCCCCACGCAGTCCCACGGGCTGCAAGTGCGCTGTTTGCAATGGCCATCGCGCATGTCATCAAGACCGGGTGTACGGCGCAGGAACTGTACGATCTGATTGTACTGTGGGCACAGCAGCGCAACGCACCAGAAACACTGTTGACCGTCATTAGCGCAGCAGCAACGCAACGTCCAACGACGTACACCCACCAGCAGGGCTGGGTGTTGATCGCTTTTCAAAATGCGCTGTGGCAACTGTTGCACGCGGATTCGTTCCGAAACGGCGTCCAAGACACGGTCATGCAGGGCGGTGATACCGACACCAACGCAGCAATTTGTGGCGCGCTCCTCGGAGCGGTGTATGGCCGTGAAGCAGTCCCACAAACGTGGGTCGATGCGTTGCTTGAGTGCCGTCCGAGCCCCGACAACCCGCGGACCATTCATCCGCGTCCAGAGATTTTTTGGCCCGTAGATGTGCTCACCCTGGCGACAAACCTGCTCGAACATCCACCGCTCCCATAACGGGTGGTTGTTGCGCACTACCATACATTCTTGTTGTATGATTATGGTGTACATACGACACGGAGTAGTAAATGCAAACCAAACACATCCTCATATCGAGCGTACTCGCGGTGACCCTCGCTGCCTGTGGACAGAGCGACGAACAACGCATCCAAACACAAGTCGCGACGGCGCTCGTGGCTACACAGGTTGCCCAAGATGCCATCAACACCGCTGTGGCGGCAACCATGAGCACACAACCAACCGGTACCGCTGTTGCAACGGTGCCACCAACGGCAGTACCGGTCCAACCTGCCCCTGCGAAGCCGCAACCGACTGCTGCACCAGCACAACCGACTGCAATCCCACCGACCGCAACAGCACCAGCAGTTACCGAAACCACCGTCGCTGCGACTGCGACACAAGATCTTGCAGTGGCTTCTGCGACAGCGCAGTTCACTGCAGTGCCAGGAACTGCAACGCATGCAGCTGCGAGTGCAACCGCTGCAGCCACCACGGTCCCGGCGACCGCTACGACCGCGGCGACCAGCATCCCCGCAACAGCGACGGTAGCCGCTCCGACGGCAACCCCATAATCGGAGAGTCGAGGCACTTGTGGCACTGTTGTTTCAAGCAAGTAATCTTTTGGTGATGCCGTTTTGGGTACTGATGATCTTTGCCCCACGTTGGGGGGCTACGCGCCGCATCATTACGTCGCCTGCCATCATCGTGCCCATTGCGCTCCTGTATAGTGTGTTGGTAGTGCCCAATCTGCTGAGCATTTTGCCGCAACTCGCCAATCCCACCTTGCCCATCATACAAACGCTGTTGTCGAGCGATGCCGGGGCGACGACGGCATGGATCCACTTTTTGGCATTTGATTTGTGGGCCGGTCGCTGGGTGTACCTCGATGCCCAAGAACGTGGCATCCCCGTATGGCTCGTGTCCATTTGTCTCGGCGGTGTATTCATGGCTGGACCATTTGGATTACTCGTCTATTTGGGGATCCGTTGGGGGATGCAGCGAAGACAGCGGTAGCATCTGTCCTACGAAACACGAGCAAACCCTGCCACAGACGCGGACGTCATGGCAGGGTTTGTTGCGACACGATGCCGTATCGATGTGCGAGACCTTTACGGCCTCACGAAGCGCCAAACACCAAGAGTGTTGCTGTTTCGGCTGGCAGCGTTAATTGGTCAGCCAGGTTGTATTGCCCCACTGCACCAAAGCGCGTATCTACCCCAAAGCGCCACACTTGTGCCTGCGTGTGGTCACTATTGGCCATTGAGAACGGCACCGTAACCTCGCGTGCCTGTGTGTTGACGACCACCACCGTCAACGCCCCATCATCACGTCGTGCAGCCACCATATGCAACCCGGTAGCGCCATGATCTGCATGAATACGCGTCTGACCGAACAAGCGGAACATCCGATATACCTCCGCAATCGGGAGTGGACCGCTGCTGTACGACACTGGGCCGAACAATCCTATGCCCTGTCCCGAAATTGCCCCGAGACAGAACTGATGCACCATCACCACATCAGCAGCGATCAGCCGCGAGAGCACGGCTGCCCACCAAAGTGCGTTGCGCCACGAATTCGTACCTGTTTCTTCATCGACACGCCCGCTCCAATCGGAGTTTGCCTCGGTGACTGCAATGGGGAGTTCTTTCCCGAGGACTGAGCGCATAACCGAACGCACATAGGCAAGCGACGCAGTCCAGCGCTCGGGCTCGTCAGCGAGTTGTCGCTTCGAAACGCTACTTTGCCCGAAGGGATAGCGATGCAACGACACAATCTCGACATCTGGGACACGTTCGAGAAATCCTCGCAACCAATAGGCGCCCGTTGCATCGCGTGGGTAGCCATCATCAGGGCCGAACTGGCTGAGTTCAGGTCCAAGGACGACGATGGTTGGATCGACCGCACGCATCGCTTCACGGTACGCCACAAAATCACGGGCATAATCTGATATTGCGTATGCTTTTGCACCGCGTTTTTTGACAAACAAATCAGGTTCGTTCCCAATAGCCCAGTAACGGACGCCCGCTTTTTGGGTCACGTTGACGTAGCGCACCATGTCCGCCGCTTTTTCTGGTGTACCGCCAAACAAGCGCACATGGATGGTTGGTTCACATCCCGCAGCACGGCACATGGCGAGATATTCGTCAATCATGAGTTCAGTCGGATCGTTTTCGTCACCCCAGTTCCCACCAGGCCAGCGGATCATGCTGATCCCCAACTCAGGCAACAGTGCCCGTTGGTCGAATCCAATCGTCTGCCATGGCCCCGTGTTTGAACCGTATACCCGCGGTGAAATAGGCCCATAAACAAAATCCGCGTCTATGAATAGTCCTGTTTGCGGACCCGGTGTCGGGCCTTCCGTCCGCTGTGCTGCTGGTGCACCCACCCCGAACCCTGCACATGCGACCAACGGCAATGCAGCGGTCATTGACAACAACGCTCGTCGTTTCATCGTTTTCTCACTATAGAGAGTGGGTTTATTCTAGCGATTTCTTGCATATCGTACAATAGACCAAACCGCGTACGAGGCAAACATGACACTCGCTTCCACTATTTCGCTGCTCCAATCCACAAGCCTCCTTCCCGGGGTAGTGGTGGCATACCAATACGGATATCACGACCCCATTGTGCAGGCATTTGGGGTCGATGGTGCGGGAACAGCGTTGTCAACAGACAGCGTATTCCCAGTTGCATCGGTCACCAAACTCGCGGTCGCCCTGGCACTGTTGCATCAGGTTGATCGTGGCATTCTGTCCCTCGATATGCCGATTGGTACGATAGTGCCGGGGCTTCATGTGGACGCACAGACACGTACCATCCGACAACTGTTGTCGCACACCAGTGGGTACGGGATGGATGTGACCAACAAAGAAGGAAGACACGCAATCGGGTTAACCTGGGAGCTCTTGCGCGCAGACTGCCTCGTCGAGGCCCCTCAGACCGAACCGAACCGGCATGTCCAATACAGCAATCTGGCATACATTATCCTGGGCGCTATCCTCGAGCGCGTGACGGGATTGCGCTGTGCAGATGCGTTAACCCAGACCGTGTTCCGGCCACTGGGTATCCGCGGCTGGCTCGGGTACAACCCAGATGTTGCACACGCCATCATCGGTGATATACGCGGCGTGCATCGCGGCTCCGAACTCGAAACGTTCAACTCACCCTTTTGGCGTTCACTCGCATTGCCGTCGGGCGGGTTATGCACAGATGCACACGGTGCGATGACGTTGGTGCAGGCATTTTTGCCATCGGGGTCATTTCTCTCCGACGAACTCATCAGCGCGGCAACCACGGACCAGACACACGGCTTGGCCGGTGGATTTATGAAGCCCCTCTGGTGGGAACACGGCTCCTGGGGACTCGGTCCAGAGCTACGCGGCAACAAAACGCCGCATTGGGTGGATGCATCGTACCCGCCACATTCGTTCGGTCACAGTGGTGCTTCTGGCATGATTGCCTGGGCTGATCCGGACAATCGCTTATCACTCGCCATCCTTGGAGCACGCGCAGCAGATGGTGGTTGGCTCTTGCGTCACGGTCCTGCATTGACCAAAGCGATACGTGAAGAAGTCGGCATATGACCGTGGAATACCGCCAAGTTTTTTTTGGTGATGAACCACTCACTGTCGATGCAGCTGCCCAGATACTGGTTGTTGCGTTCCACGATCGTTCACTAGCATGGCCTACCGTATCCGCTGCATACGGCACCATGAACGAATTTGCACAGGATCAGCACATTGCCTTTGGTGCTTTCGCTGACTCCTCATTAGTTGGCTGGATAGGGGCGACACCGAGCTACAACGGGAATGTATGGGAGATACAGCTCCTTGGAGTCACTCCTGAGTGGCAGCGCAACGGGATTGCAACGGCTCTTGTCCGCATACTTATCTCCGCACTGGTTCACGTTGGATGTCACACAGTATGTGTGTGGTGTGATGATGAATCTAGAAGTACATCCATTGGTGGCGACAACCTCTTCCCTTATCCCCTCGACGCACTCGCAAAACTCGAGTCGGGTCCGCGGCACGCAGGTGGCTTCTACGAGCACGTCGGGTTTGTTCGCTGCGGCATCCTGCCCGATGCCAATGGGCCTGGTAAACCAGATATTTTGTATGCAATGCACGTGCTATTCGCAACTCCTTGACATTTCTACTGATAGTCGCTATCATTGTAAATGGAAGTCACTATCAATGGAGTAGATATGTCTAGATTGATGCAATTCTTGGTTGGGATTCTTGTTGTGCTTTCAAGCTGTTCTACCGCACCGACGGCAGCAAATCGAACAGTCGTGGTTTCCTTTAGTGTGTTGGGAGATAT
>CANHPK010000130.1 GCA_947462525.1 Roseiflexaceae bacterium
CAGCCGCTGATGGACGTACAGGAGCCGAGGTGTGGTTGAGCGAGCTCGCCTGGCGGGATTTTTATATGCATATCAGCGTGCACTTCCCGCATGTGTTGCGTGGTTCTTTTCGGCAGATGTATGATGCAATCGCATGGGAAAACGATGAGACGCTGTTCGCTGCCTGGTGCAGCGGGAACACCGGCTACCCGATTGTAGACGCCGCCATGCGGCAACTCACCACCACCGGATGGATGCACAATCGTGCGCGTATGATTGTGGCTTCGTTTTTGACCAAAGATTTGCTCATCGATTGGCGTTGGGGTGAGCGATTCTTCATGCAGCATCTGATGGACGGCGATACCCCTGCAAACAATGGCGGCTGGCAATGGGCCGCAGGAACAGGTACTGATGCCCAACCGTACTTCCGTATCTTCAACCCGAGCAGCCAAGGGACGCGCTATGATCCCGATGGGTTATATGTAAAAAAATACATCCCTGCGTTGAAAAACGTCCCGGCAAAGTATATCCATGCCCCATGGACCATGTCCAGCGCCCTGCAGCGACAGTATGGAATCACCATCGGCACTGACTACCCCGAGCCGATTGTGGACCATGCGGCGCAACGTCAACGTGCACTGGCACTCTATGCAATGGTACGTGGTCAAACGGAGCACAAAAAACAGGACGACTGAGTGAATACCCAAAGAAATGTTGCTATAATCCACTGTGATGCGGAGCACCGGTCAACATCAACGCATCCACTTGTGTTTACACAGGTCACGAGAAAGTCATTGCGATGTTAGGGACGCTCAAACGCATCTTGGTGGGTAAACCACTGGCAAATGAACAACTCGCTCACGAGCGAATCCCCAAGCGCACCGCACTAGCGGTTTTTTCGTCCGATGCGTTGTCGTCCGTCGCGTATGCAACCGAAGCTATTTTGATTGCGCTTATGTTTGCCAACCGTGAAGCACTCGGTCTGGCAACACCCATTGCCGTCGGCATCACGCTCTTGCTGATTATTGTGTCGTATTCATACACTCAAACGATTAATGCGTACCCAAATGGCGGTGGCTCGTATATCGTCTCGCGGGAGAATCTCGGGACCCTGCCTTCGTTGATTGCTGCGGTTTCGCTGATGACGTCCTATATATTGACGGTGGCCGTCAGTATCTCGGCAGGTGTGACCGCGATTACGTCTGCGCTGCCCGAGCTCGATCAGCATCGTACAGCGATCGCACTGGTGTTGATTGCACTGCTGAGTTTGGCAAATCTGCGCGGTCTCAAAGAGTCGGGGGCTATTTTTGCCGTGCCGACCTATCTGTTTATTGTCAGCATGTTTGCGATGATCCTGGTCGGGTTGTACCGTTACAGCACGGGGACCCTTGTGCCAGCTCCGCTCCCCGAGGTCGTGCACGCCGAATTCAACCAAACACTCGGCTGGTTTTTGATACTGCGGGCGTTTGCTTCGGGGTGTACTGCGCTCACCGGTATCGAGGCAATTAGTGACGGGGTGCAGGCATTCAAGCAACCCCAAGCACGCAATGCGTCGATGACATTGACGATTATGGCAGTTATCTTGAGTTTGATGTTTGTCGGGATCACAGCCTTGGCGAGCCTCTACAATGTGGTGCCGGACGGTGCCCTCGAACCAGAGACGGTCAATTCGCAGCTTGCACGCGCAATCTTTGGGGGCGGTTCGATTTTTTACTACGTCATCCAGGGGGCGACCATGATGATTCTCATCTTGGCGTCCAACACCGCGTATGCTGACTTTCCGCGTTTGTCATACTTTCTGGCAATAGACCGGTTCTTGCCGCGGCAGTTTGCCCAACGCGGGGATCGGTTGGTGTTTTCGAATGGGGTGTTGTTCCTCGGGATTGTGTCAGCAATCCTGGTTGTCGCATTCAATGCACGCGAACAAGCGTTGCTCCCGTTGTACGCCCTCGGTGTGTTCGCAGCCTTCACACTCTCGCAATACGGGATGGTACAACGCTGGCGGCGGCTCAAAACCACCGGTTGGATGCGCAATATGATTATTAACGGCCTCGGTGCAAGCATCACTGCACTGGTATTTGTGGTCATTGCAGTAACCAAGTTTGGCCAAGGCGCTTGGTCGGTTCTCGTGATTATCCCTGTGGTTGTGCTGTTGCTCTATCAGATTCGCAAGCACTATCTCGACGTTGCCGACCAGCTGTCACTTTCCGAAGCACCACCACCCGTTGCACTGCGACGGCATACCGTGGTTGTACTGGTGAGTGGGGTACACCGTGGAGTCATCCCGGCACTGCAGTATGGATTATCACTGACCAGCGATAACATACGGGCGTTGTATATCGATTTAGACGCCAGCAGTACTGCCAAAATGAAAGAAAAATGGGCCCAATGGGGCAGCGGCGTTGAGCTCGAAATCCTGCCATCGCCCTATCGCTCGTTGATCCGCCCTATCCGCGAATATCTCAGTCGGGCTGAAAAGCGCTATCACGACGATGTCGTGACCGTTGTGTTGCCCGAATTCATCCCTAATCGCTGGTGGCAGAACTTCTTGCACAATCAAACGGCACTGGCAATCAAGACGATGTTGCTCTTTTCGAAGAACGTCGTCGTCGTCAGCGTTCCGTATCATCTGGAAAAATAAGCTGATTCACTTGTAATTTACCGGAATGTATGCTATTATCCGCGCGGTTCACCGCGAGGCAACGTCGCCACACGATGTGTGGCGACTTTTTATTGAATGGATGCACGATGTTGTCCGAAATGAAGCGACTCCTGGTCGGAAAGCCGTTGGCTAATGAACAGCTCGCCCATGAGCGCTTGCCCAAGCGCACCGCACTGGCGGTTTTTTCGTCAGATGCGCTCTCTTCGGTCGCCTATGCCACCGAAGCCATCTTGATTGCGCTGATGTATGCCAACCGCGAAGCACTTGGTTTAGCTACCCCTATTTCAATTGGTATCGTTGTTCTGCTCATTACCGTGGCATTTTCGTATCGCCAAACCATCATGGCCTACCCACAGGGTGGTGGATCGTATATTGTGTCGCGTGATAATTTGGGCAAAGTGCCGTCATTGGTAGCTGCGTCGTCGTTGCTTATCGACTACATACTGACTGTCGCAGTCAGCATGTCGGCCGGTGTCGCGGCAGTCACCTCTGCGTTCCCGTTCCTCGACCCGTGGCGCATCGAGATTGCCGTGGGGCTGATTGCGGTGCTCACATTGGCGAATCTGCGTGGCCTCAAGGAATCCGGCAGTGTGTTTGCCTTGCCGACCTATCTCTTTATTGCGAGCATGGCGGTGATGATCCTGACTGGGTTGTACAACATTGCGTTTGGGACGGTGGTGATCCCCCCGGTACCACACATCCCACACGCAGAAGCGGGTCATGCAATTACCATTTTTCTGATTTTGCGGGCGTTTGCAGCAGGCTGCACCGCGTTGACGGGCATCGAGGCGATCAGCGATGGCGTACCGGCCTTTCAAAAACCCGAGTCGCGTAATGCATCGACGACCCTCATAATCATGGTCGTCGTACTCAGTCTGATGTTTTTGGGGATTACGCAACTCGCAGAATCATACCGAATCATCCCCGATGGATCACTCGAACCCGAAACAGCAAATTCACAATTGGCGCGGGCTATCTTTGGTGGTTCTTCAGTTTTCTATTATGTCATCCAAGCATCGACGATGTTGATTCTTATTTTGGCGTCCAACACGGCGTATGCGGACTTCCCACGATTATCGTACTTCTTGGCAATTGACCGCTATCTGCCACGTCAATTTGCGCAACGCGGTGATCGTTTGGTGTTCTCGAACGGCGTGCTGTTTTTGGGCGTTGTGTCTGCCATCTTGGTTATCTTCTTCAAGGCACGCGAACAAGCACTGTTGCCGCTGTATGCAGTCGGTGTGTTTTTGTCGTTCACCATTTCGCAATTCAGTATGGTGCAGCGCTGGCGCACGCTCAAGACACCCGGCTGGGTGGGCAATGCCATCATCAATGGACTCGGTGCGACCGTTACCGGAGTGGTGTTGGTGGTCATCGCCGGTACCAAGTTCCTCGAAGGCGCCTGGGCGGTATTGCTCCTTATTCCTATCTTGGTAATTGTATTGCTGAGCATTCAGAAGCATTATCTCGACGTCGCAGAGCAGCTGTCGCTCAATGATGCACCGGCACCGGTTGCACTGCGCCGACACACCGTTATTGTCTTGGTGAGTGGTGTCCATAGAGGAGTCGTCCCGGCGTTGCAGTATGGTCTTTCGCTGACGAGTGACAACATCCGCGGGCTCTACATCGACATGGATGCAGAGAACACAGAGCGCATCAAAACCAAATGGGCGCAATGGGGTAGTGGTGTCGAGCTCGAGATTTTGCCGTCGCCCTATCGGTCGCTGATAGGTCCGATCCGTGAGTATCTTCATCGCATGGAAAAGCGCTACCACGACGATGTGGTGACGGTCATCTTGCCCGAGTTCATCCCCAATCGCTGGTGGCAGAACGTCTTGCACAATCAAACCGCACTCGCCCTCAAAACCATGCTTTTGTTTACAAGAAACGTCGTTGTGGTGAGTGTGCCGTATCATTTGGATCATTAATTCCGCGGAGTGTCGTTCCCGTCCACCGGTCATGTACAGAAAAACGCTCCCCCCGCGTGTACCGCGGGGGGAGCGTTGCGTTGTGGAGGGTTGCCGACTACGGGGTTATGACGCCAGTTGCCTGCAAGACCTGTGGCGAAACGGCTCCATTGGCCATTTTGTCGAGGAGCAAGGTCAAATTGGTGTTGGGGTCAACAAACCAAATGTTGCCGCTCTTGAGCATGTCGACCATGAGCTCGCGCTCACGCAGACGCAACAGCTCGGGGTTCTGACGGAACGACTGACCTTGGACGGTTCGCACCTGCGACTCGCGGCTTGCGGCTTCGAGTGCTGCAGCGGTACGGCCTTTTTCGGTGGTCAGTGAGACTTTGGCCTCTTGTTCGGCGCGGAACAGATTATTGGACTGTTCGGCTTCGATTTGCTGACGGCGCTTGTTTTCGGTTTCGATTTGAACTTCGAGATTGGCTTTTTCGGCGAGCAACTTGGCGTATGCTTCACCGACGTTGATGTCGAGCACTTTAACGGCTTCGAGATTGATGTACAGCTGATCCACTGGTGCGACTTGACCTTCGCCGGGCGAGGTCGTCAGGTACTGGCGGATCCGTTGCGAGAATGTGCCGCGATCCGACAACCCTTGGTCGAGCGTGAACTGCGTGCTGGCGGTCTTGACTGCTTCGCTGATGAAGCCGTCGAGTTGTGCGTTCAGCTGCTCATCGCTCACACCCAAACGGCCATACATGGCTCGCAGTGCTTCGGGAGCGGTTTTGCGGCTGTAGTCGACCTGGATGTCGATGTCGTACAACTGCTTGTCGCTACTTGCAACATTTTGTTTGATTTGACGGGATTGACGACGGACATTGACGATTTCGACCTTGGTGAATGGCGCAAACAGGCGGAAAAACAAGCCCGGCTCTTGGACTCCTTCGACGGCACCTTGGGTCACGATGATACCCCGGGTACCTTCGTCGATTTGGGCATAGCGCGTTGTTGCTGCGCCGAGTGCCAGAATAACTGCGACCAATGCCACAATCGATGCAATCCGAGATTGTAGATTCATTCCAACTCCTCA
>CANHPK010000131.1 GCA_947462525.1 Roseiflexaceae bacterium
CGACGCTGCCGGCAACCTTGCAGCCATTGGGCTTGTGATTGAGGTCGGTGGCAAGGTTCTGTATCACAGTGGCGACACGTTGCGCTATGACGGCATGGCTGAGCGGTTGCGGCACTGGCGGTGTGATGCGGCACTCTTGCCCATCAATGGGAACGATCCCGCACGTGGGGTCGCCGGTAATTTGTCTGCGGCAGAGGCTGTCGCACTGGGTCGTGACATCGACGCGCGGGTCGTTGTGCCGTGCCACTACGACATGTTTGCCTTCAACACCGCTGACCCAGCGGAGTTTGTACGGGCGGCTGGGTCACGTGGCCATGTTATGCAATTAGGAGAATCATTAACCATACGATAATCAAAAGACAATCGGGTCATCATCGTCCGCATAAGCATGGTACAGTGAAGGTGATTTGGGCATGCTGGGGGTACGGGTGACACGTGTCATGCAGCGAATTTCATCACCGGTTGTATACATCTGCGCAGTGTCGTTGTTTGCGGCGGCTGCGCTCTTCTTTTGGCAGGGTTGGGTAGATGTCTCGCTCTGGGACGAAGGGTTCCTCTGGTACGGCGCCCAGCGGTTTTTGTATGGTGATGTGCCGATACGCGATTTCTATGCCTACGATGTCGGTCGGTATGCAGTGCTCGCGGGGTTTATGTGGCTATGGGGGAACACGGGGATTATCGCGTTGCGGTTTGGCCTGATGTTCGTCCAGGCAGCAGTGTTGGCGGGATGTACGGTCTATCTGTATCGTCGGGTTACTCGTCAATGGGTCGTCATTGGCGGAGTCATGGCAGTCGTCATCTGGTGGCTCTGGCCACTGTACCGGATGCCTGACTTTGCCGTGCTGGTAGTTGCATTGATCACGCTCGCACGCGTGCAGCACTACCAACTGAGTGCTCGCCAGGCATTGATAGCGGGCTTGTTGTATGGCCTTGTGCTGGCTGCGGGTGGTGACCTGCGCAAGCACGGGTCTTTTTTTGTGATGAGCCTTGTGATGGTCCTCGTCCTTCGATTAGTGAAGTACCGCCAGCCGCGGCGTTGGATGCGTCAAGGGATGTATGTCCTCGGCGGGGTGATGGCAGGGCTATCCCCGCTTGTGTTGTATGTCACACTGACGCCCGGACTGTTACGGAGCTATATCCACCACATGGTGCTGGGATTTTTCGAACGAGATAGCGCCAACATCCCATTACCGGTGCCATGGCCATGGCTCGTGTCGTTCCAAGACCCATGGGTCGGCATCCGTGACCTGTGGATCGGGTTGGGGTTCGTCGCTGTAGTCGTGGTACCGATTGTGTTGGTGGCGATGATTGTTCGGCGCGCGCGTGCACGTCAGACGGTGCATCCATTTGTGCAGGGCGCGGTCATCTATGCTCTCCCCAGCATCGCCTATGCGTTCTCGCGTGCAGACCTTGTCCATCTTGCCCAAGGTGCGTTGCCTGCGCTGTTGGCAGGGTTGATACTCATCATCCACGAACGACCGCGGTGGGTAGCGCCGGCGTTGGTCTGTGCGGGTCTGATAAGTGTCATCGTGTTCTGGCCCGTTCAACCGCGCCAGCAATGTCAGATGGTAGGTCAATGCCGCGCCACACAGGTCGGCCCAGATATCTTGTCGGTACCTCATCAGACTGCTGATGAAATTGCGTTGCTCATCCGTATGCGCAATGATTTTGTCGCCAACGACGAGACGTTACTGATTGCGCCATTTTGGCCAGGTGCCTATGCAATGCTCGGGTTACAGGCCCCGATGTGGGATATTTATGCTATCTGGCCGCGGAGCGATGCACAACAGCAGAGCGAAATCACACAGATCACGACCGCTGCACCGCGTGCAGTCATCATAATGAACAAAGGAATGGACGATCGCAGTGCGTTGCGGTTTTCGATTTCGCACCAGCTTGTCCATGCGTACATCCTCGAGACGTACGATCAACTTCGAACGTATACGACACTCCCCGGGTATTCGATTTTTCGTATCCGTGACTACGATTGAGAGAACCGACCATGCAGTCCAGTGCAACCAATCGGACACTCCGGCTTGCCGGTTTGACGCTCGTCAATACATTCGTCCAAATTGCCACCATGAGTTTGATCAAATATTCGACAGCAGTCGAAGAAACGCAATACATCGTACTCTTTGGGTTCTATGTCGCCATTCTGGCTTTTAATGTGGGTCGATTTGTGGTGTGGGGCCGCATCCACCGCGAGTTCCCGTTGGGGATAGCCTATGCGTCGTCGGCGATTATCTTTCCTTGCATTGTGTTGCTTTCGATCGTCTATGGCGAACCGTTCGTGTGGCATCAGTTGGTAGGGGTTGCTTTGGTCATGACCGGTGTCGTCGCCTTAATGCGGGACGTGTAAGGAGGTCGCGATGCTCCCTTGGATTGTGCTGACGTCGGGCGTCCTCGGCGTCGTATTTGGGCAGTTCTATTACAAACGATACAGCATGACGAAAGACCGCCGCTGGCTGGTGCTCGGTCTGGTGTTGTTTTGCGCGGCGGTGCCATGCAACATGATTGCAGCCCGCGATTTGGGCATTGGCAAAGTCTATGTCGGACAGTCGTTGTCCTATGTTTTGGCACCAATACTGGGCATGGTGTTTTATAACGAACCCGTCGCGCGGTCGCATTGGAAGTTTTTTGCTCTCATCATGCTCGGCGTCGTTGTGTATGCCTGGTAGCTACCCAAGCGGACCCCATGGTCGAATCTGCTCTACCATGTGACCCAACGGGGGCGATACTGCCAGTCGTATTACTGATGCACTAAACCGTATCGGCGGCTGCTGGTGCTGTTGGTGGTCTGTCTGCCAGCGTGGCTACCAACATGGCCGACAATATCAAAACTGCACCGATATACAACCCCGGGCTCTGCGGCTCTGCGAGGATATACAATCCGATGAATGAGCCGACCACGGGCTGCACGAAAAGACTGATTGCGCCGAGGCTCGCGCCGGCACTCCGAATCACCCAAAACCAGAGCAGATAACTCACCACCGATGTGGCAACCGCCATATAAACGACTGCACCCCATGCTTCCCATGGGGCAGCGGCTATCTGATTCTCGGTGTATGCCCACCACAGCACGGGGAGCCACACCAGCATACTACCGGTATATGTCCAGCGCAGAATCGTCAACGGCTGGAAGCGCTGGGCATACTGCGCACCCAAGACCGTAAAGATAGACTCACACACCAACGCGAGCAGAACAAAGGTGTTGCCGAGTGCACGATTGGGTGCATAGCTACTATCTGGAGCGCCGCCGAACGTCAACACGACCACCCCGACGATACCCAGCACGAGGCCGATGCGTTTTTGGGGCGATATAAACTCACGCGCAAAGAGCCACGCCAACACGGTCGTCGCAATGACCTCGCCGATAATCATCAACGACGAGTCTGTTGCAGTGGTCAACGACAGACCGCGATAATCGAGGAACTGCGCACACGCAACCGTCAATAGTCCCAAACTGCCCAGCACAAGGACATCGCGTCGAGGCACACCTTCGCGCGGGGATATACCGCTGATGCGCAACCCCCAGAAGCACCCGGTCGCAATGCTCACGCGGATACCCGCCAGTATGAGCGGGTCGAACGAGTCGATGGCGAGCTTCCCGATGGCATGAGACGATCCCCATAACACATTCGCGACGACCAGCAAAAATAGTGCCTGCAGTCGACTCATTGCTGCCCCTCACGTAATTGACTGCGCATCGACATGGCAATCGATCCAAAGACACACACAGCCCCCACAATCCCGCTCGATGTGATCGGATCACCTAGCATCGTGACGCCAATCAGTGCACCAAACAATGGTTGGACGAACAACACGATGGTCGTTGCGGTCGCCCCGATGACCTTCACTGCGTAGAATGACAGAAAAATACAGAGGACTGAGGTCACCAATGACTGATACAGCAGACCAACAACACTCGCCGTCGTCACCGCGGGGAATTGACCCGTCACAATGTAATACAGCAGGACAGGTGCCCAAACAACCAGACTGACGAGGTTCACGTAGGTCATCATACCGACGGTATCGTTGCGTGCCAAAAAGACCCCGCCCCGCACGGTGTAGTAGGCGCAACACAAGAGATCGAGGAGGAACAAAACACCGCCCAAGACCCGATTGGGTGCAGTAGCTGTGTTGTTTCCAATCGAACCGGTGATGAGGATAACCGCGCCGACCGCGCCAACGATGAGGCTCAGCCAACGAGCCCGATCAATATGCTCGCGCAACAACCACCGTGCCAACAACGCCGTGAACAGAACCTCGGCGATGACCAACAGCGAGATGTCGGATGCGAGGGATAGGGCAATCCCCACGTAGCCGAGGATAAACCCTCCCACGTTCATGACCATGCTCAAGCCGACCATCGGCCAGCGGTCCTGTTTGCGTACTGCGGGGTATCCGCCGCGCCGTTGGATGACGAGCAGAACCACGCTGGCGATGGCGATTTGTAGCGCACTCAACAGCGCCGGAGGAAAGACCGCCATTGTCGCCTTCGACACGGACGCACCTGCCCCCCAGGCAATGTTGGCAACAATGAGACCGATATATGCTAGCGTTTTGTTGTTCATTGATCCTCACTTCGCCGGTATCACACGGCGTCTGATGGTGCCGCAGTGCGCTCTGGGATCCCACTAATGAGCAAGGCTCCAACGACCAGGATACCGCCGATGATGAAGGTGAGCGTAACGGGGTCGCCCATAACCTGGATCCCCACCAGCGCCCCGACCACTGGTTGGAACAACAGTGCAACCGCAGCGACCGTTGCTCCGACAATCCGTACACCCGTGAACCAGAGGAAGTAGCACACAACCGACGTCACGACCGCCATGTACACCGATGCCCCCCATGCAGACGCCGATAGCTGCGCGAGTTCACCCGTATAGCCGTAGTAGGCGAGCACCGGGATCCATACGACCAGACTGGCGGTATTGACCCATGCGAGCATGCTAATGGAATTATTGCGTTCCAAATATGCCGCTCCTCTGACGGTGTAGTACGATTCGCACGCGAGGCAACCGAGCACGAGGATGTTCCCGAGCACGCGGTTCGGTGCTGTCTCGGTGTTTTGCCCCGCTGCCCCAGTAATCAGGATGACCACGCCGGCAGTACCCACGAGCAACCCAATCAAGCGATTGCGCGTGATGCGTTCACGCAACAGAAAATAGGCAAAAATCGCGGTGAAAATGACCTCACCAACGATCATCAGAGAACTGTCTGATGAGAGCGTCAAACTAATCCCCGTGTACGCCAACACAAAGCTCCCCACAATCCCGATCATGCTGAGGCGCACGAGCGGCCAACGATCTTGGGTATGAATGGCGGGTCTGCGTGTCGAGAGCTGGATGAGAATCAAAATCGGGGCGGCAATGCAGAGGCGGAGTGCTGCAAGCAGGAATGGCGGTGCTTCATTGAGGGCCGTTTTGGCTACTGCATGCGAACTCCCCCAGAGGATGCAGGCAACAATCATACCGAGCATGGCAAGCGTTGTACGGTTCATGTCGTGAGATTACTTTCTACCACTACTACAGTGCTGTAAACGTATCATATCGCTCGAGCGTTCGTTGTCGTCGCTCTTGCCTCGCTCGTCGCA
>CANHPK010000132.1 GCA_947462525.1 Roseiflexaceae bacterium
CGATGCATCAATCTCTGCTGCACGTACTGCGCTTGCAGGAGAATCAGACGCAGCGGACGCAGCATTTATTCAACAACAGCTGGATGAGGTGGTTGATTTGCGCAGTGCCGGCAACGATTCCCCTCTCGTACAAGAATAGACGCGCATGGCACAACATCCCCCCACGAAATCACCGTGTGACGTTCGTGGGGGGATTCGCATATCTAGACGATGCACGCGTTGGCTTATCGGCTACCGTTTTGGAGCACACACACACGAGCGGTACCGCACACCGGCGATCGATTCGACATCACCGCCCAATCGACATCGAACGTATTGCCAGTAATCAAGTTGTTATGGAACGAAACACCTGCATACCCATAACTCCGACCGGTAATCACATGCGAAGCAACGAGCTTGTTGTTGATCAAGAAGTCGTATCGATTGCCGACCGCGACAACCCGCAAGGTGTTGTACCCACCTTTCAAGACTGCAAAATGGGGTGTAAATGGCTCGATGAACGTGCAGCTCGATGCTCCACATTTTTCAATCGCATACTCGCCGCTATTTGTGTACTTGAATCGAACGGTGCCGTCCTTCGTCGACCGCACAAAAATCCCGTTGGCACACGTACCACAGCCGGTCCGTCGCATCCGTACTTGAAAATCTTGATTTTCATACTGGGCTTGCGCGAAATAGGCTTGTGAGAATGACTTGTTTGCTGTTGCCACCCCACGCAAAAAGCCTGTCGAGATATTCCAAGAACCACTTGTTGCCACCCAGTTCGTGTTAAACACAGAGAACTGATCAGTAAATCCTGTCGCAAACTTCGCCACACTCTTTGGCTGGGCTGCGACCACATTGGGCTGTTGCGCTTGCATCCCGACAACGAGCAGAAGAATACTCAAAACCAACGCTCTCGTGATGCGGGAAATCAACATTTCAGTTCGTTCAAACATGCGCTACCTCACGTCTGCTGTACTCATCAATAACTAGAAAAATTATACATGACGAGCTGTGATTGCGGAATTTCGTGCCTCCACACACACACGTACGCCGCACTGCAGATGTCAAGAACACCTCTTCACACACGCGTCGATGTAGTTCCTACCATCAGCGCTGTTGCACCTCTCATCGAAGCACAAGCAAACTATTTATTCATGCACCTTGACACGACAGTTTTTTGATATTATATTGATGTCATGAAAACATCACACTTCACCAATCAATTCACCCAGGACTTACAGCGACTGGCCACCCTCGGCGGCCCCGAGCTGGAGTCTGCCGCAGAAAGGCTCGGAGCACTGATGATTCCCATTTTGCAGCAGCGCATGTTGGAGCAGTTTGGCACATTGGTCACCGAGTTTAACCAATTGCGCAACCGCGAGGAGCTCGAGCTCCGTGTGCACGCAGACAGCATTCACCTGGTTGGAACGGTCAACGACACAGCACCGACGAGCGAGACAATCGGCGACTTGGATGCGCGCTTTGCACTGCGCCTGCCATCGGACCTGAAGGACCGCATCGACACCCTGGCTTCGTCTGAGGGTATGTCGACCAACAGCTGGGTGGTGCGCACCCTCAGCCATGCGACGAGTACGCATCCTGCGCACAGACAATCACCATTCGGTCAGACCCTCCGCGGGCGTGGCCGGAGCTAAAGGAACACTATGAACATCTTTGACAAAATCTTTGGCACGCACGATGCACCGCCGACCACTCCCGCACTCACCTATCAGACAGAGGGGCCGGTCACGGCGAACCTCACGGTAATCCATGGCGATGTGCACATCCATACCCACGATGCACCGACGATTCTGGTGACATTCTCGAAGGTGCGTGGCGATACGGTCCTCGCACCAGACGGTCCAGGCTGGGGGTTCGACGGTGCGCGCGGGGTATTGCGCATTGATGCAAACGCCATGCCGTCGCGCGAGCTCAAAGTGTCGGGTATCGATGTGTTTTTGCCGGCAGAAAGTAGTGTGACGCTGAACGCAACCGGCGGCGACTGTACACTGGTCGGTCGCTTTGCTCGTCTGGATCTCACGACCACGGGCGGCGACGTCGACACGTCAGATGCAATCGCGCAGCGGTGTCGTATCCACAGCGCGGGCGGCGACATCGAAGCCGTCATCGCTGGTGAAGGCGACGTACATACCGCCGGGGGCGACATCGAACTGTCAATTACTGCGCAGTCGACCGTCAGTGCACATTCTGCAGGCGGTGATATTTCGATCGACGTCCACGCCCCCTGCGTGATTACTGCCAACACGATGGCAGGCGACATCGAAGTCGCCGTTGATCGGGGGTACGAGACCGAGGTCGATGCGTCTACGACCGTCGGCGAAATCAAAAGCGATATTGCGTTCCATACTTCGGGGGATGCCGGTGAACCAGCTGCCGTGCGCCTCACCCTGACGACCACCGCCGGCGATATCGAGATCAAACAGCGCTGACAACAAATCAAGCGGGGCGTATTGCGATACGCCCCGCTTGATCGAATATGTGGGCGAGGTGTATCTTGTTCGCTCCGTTATATGAATATCATGATATCGCGATGTCGTGTAATGACGGGCGAGGTATACCTCGCCCCTAAGCGCTCGCACCGTCAAATCCCACACAGTGGTGCGGTGTCTTGGATTGATCAATAATATATTGAATACACTAAGTTTCAAAAATACTAAGAGGGTTCTCTAACCTATGCATCTCTTTGCAATCTCAGTAGAAACATGCTTTGGAAAACATTGATTTTTGCAATCATCTCAGAACAGCCCAATCGACATCGATAAAGTTGCCACTGGGTGTTTGTGAATAATGCTCAATACCAACAACACCCGAAGACAACCCAGATTTGAGAATGTATGCTACTAACCGATTATTAATGTAGAACCAGTAGTTGTTCCCTGCAGTTGATACACGCAGTACATTAAATCCGCCTCTGCTAATTGCAGAGGAACGAGACCAGTCTCGCCAAACTTTCCAGTCAGACCCAAATCGCGCCATAACATAAAAATATCCGCTGTTAGTGTAACCGAAATATCCTGATTTAGAGCCTATGTCTCTGAATTTTATAGAATTCGAACAGTCTGCGCATCCTACTCTTCGCATGCGAACCTGATATTCAAAATTCGTGTACCCTGCTCTATACCAAACTTCTCCACTATCATCATACATTCCATAGCCTCGAAGAAATCCGCTTCCATATGCCCAGCTTCCATTTCCTACTGTCCAATTCCTTGGATAGTATGTAAACTGTTCATTAAACACGTTCGCAGACCCCGCCCATGCCACCCCTTCCGCTTTTGCTGTCTGCGACGACATCGGCACAAAGAAGCTACACACAACCAATGCGGTGAAAAGCAAAATCTTTAGGTACTGTACTGTGCAGAGTTGTTTCATGATGACTCCTTTTTCTAAGACACAGCATACAACGTTTTACGTTAAATTGATAGTAGTACGTAAAAATGTAATGTCAGACTCTTTGCTTAATTCGAAGCGGGGCTTTTATCTGCGCTCTCTATTCCTCAGCGGCTCTGTGTGATCGCTCCCCCGATGAACCATCACAACACCACGACATCCACCCCATACTGTGCATAGTGGAGCATGCCGCGGTCGAGCGTCACGATGGGCACACCGGCGTGGCGCGCAACAGCACACAAATAGGCATCCATCCAGCGGTTGGGAGCTGGGTGCGGGTGGGCAGCCAGATCGCGCCACGTCACAAACAGCTCGGCTGGTTCGAGCAGGTTGCGCACCTTGGGTGATTGGGTGATGCGCACCAGGTAGTCAAACGC
This sequence comes from Roseiflexaceae bacterium, assembly GCA_947462525.1. Lineage (GTDB taxonomy): Bacteria > Chloroflexota > Chloroflexia > Chloroflexales > Roseiflexaceae > UBA965. Next base: position 3,774 of record CANHPK010000132.1, read on the forward strand.
TGCGGTGTTGCTGATTGGTTCGAGCGCGTACACACGATGGATACTCGGTTGCGTCAGCAAACGCAGCACACTGATACGAACGCTTTGCGACAACAACACATATCCTGTTCCAGCGACACTATCGTAGTGTGAGAGCGCTCGTTCGTGATGAACATGCCGCGGAATGAGCATCGCCACCCACATGTTAGCGTCGTATAGCATTCAGATATCTTTCGTAGTCCAGTTCGGTGAGCGCGTTGTTGATAAACTCGATGGTCTCTTCACCCGTCATCGTGCACGGCGGCGAGCCTGGGATGCTCCGAATAATCGGCAAGCCCCACGGTGCCATCTCGATATCGGTCGCTGTCGGTTCCGGCGTAGCGTCACTCGGGTACAACCCGTCGGTCAAATACGCCGCTACCAACTCGCGCACGGTGCGTTGTTCTTGGGCAGCCCGGATTTTGATTGCTTTGATGAGCTCTGCGGGCAGATCGATGGTCATTTTCATGGTGCGTCCTCCTCCACATTGCCAAAATTATAGCAAAAAAGGAAGGAAGGAAGGAAGCTTGCATCCAGCAAATTTAGTGCCGTACTGCGCGACCAACAGCGCCACCCACACGTTAGCGTCGTATAGCATTCTCGTATCTTTCGTAATCTAGCTCAGTCAACGAGGTATTGACGAACTCAATCCACTCTTCACCCGTCATCGTGCACGGCGGTGATCCCGGAATGCTCCGAATAATCGGCAAGCCCCACGGCGCCATCTCGATATCGGTCGCTGTCGGTGCCGGCGACGGCGCAGCGTCACTCGGATACAACCCGTCGGTCAGATACGCCGCAACCAGTTCACGCACGGTGCGTTGCTCTTGGGCAGCCCGGATTTTGATGGCTTTGATAAGCTCTTCGGGCAGATCGATGGTCATTTTCATGGGTCGTCCTCCTTCACGTTGCCAAAATTATAGCAATGAGCAAGGAAGGAAGCAAGCTTGCTTGCTGCATACAAAAGAAATGGGCGAGGTACGCCTCGCCCGAGGGTTGATTAGATACGTACGAGGTGTACCTCGCCCCTACGTCCATCGCCATGCACGTTGGTTTTCCGGGCGTGGGACCCCGTACCAGGGGTGATTAGATTCGGGCGCGGTGTACCTCGCCCTTGCCATCGCCATGCACGTTGGTTTTCCGGGCGAGGTGTACCTCGCCCTTGCCATCGCCATGCACGCAGGTGCATGGCGATTACCACTCGGCGACGGAGCCGTCTTTGTGGCGCCAGATGGGGTTCTTCCAGTTGTGGCCTTCTTTGGCTTTGGCGCGCACGTATTCTTCGTTGATTTCGATGCCCAAGCCAGGCCCGGTGGGGATTTTGACCATGCCGTTGTCGTACTTGAACACGGTCGGATCGACGAGATAGTCGAGCAGATCATTGCCCTTGTTGTAGTGGATGCCCAGGCTCTGCTCTTGGATAGTGGCGTTGTGGCAGGTGGCGTCGATTTGCAGACAGGCCGCCAGCGCTATCGGCCCGAGCGGGCAGTGTGGCGCCAGGGCGACGTCGTAGGCCTCCGCCATGGTGGCGATTTTTTTGCATTCGGTGATGCCGCCAGCGTGCGACAAATCGGGCTGAATGACGTCGACCAAGCCCTCGGCCAAGATGCGCTTGAAGTCCCAGCGCGAGAACAAGCGCTCACCCAAAGCGATCGGAATCGATGCGGTGTTCACAATATCGCGGATGGCCTCGTAGTTTTCGGACAAGACCGGCTCTTCGATGAACAACAATTGATGCGGCTCGAGCGCGCGGGCCAGTACCTTGGCCATCGGCCGATGGACCCGACCGTGGAAG
>CANHPK010000133.1 GCA_947462525.1 Roseiflexaceae bacterium
GCGGATTATTTGTCGAGGCATCACGCCGCATCGATGCTGCACTCGCTGCGCTCATTGCCGCAGATGCCGACACATGCCGCGAACACATTACGCACGCAGAAACGATGCGTGCAGCAGCGGTCGAACGGGGCGGGAGCTTGCCGGCGCTCCAACAACGCCACAGCGAACGGATTGCGCGCCTCGAGCAGCAGAATATGCAGTTCGGCGGGCTCCGTGACTCCGCCTATCACGCCTTCGAATCGCTGATGAAGATCGGGATCGCCCCGATTGCCGAACTGACGCACACCGGAAGCGAAGCCCAATATCATGTCGCCACCGCACACGTCTGTTGTGGGTATGCGCTGTCACTCAATAGCAGCAACCCGGAGCGGCATCATGACATTGCGATGGCAATCCATGCCGCCGAACGCGCCAGCGAGCGCGCACAGACCATTTATGCGGTGCTGATTCAGCGGAGCTCGGATATGACACACATCGAACTGCTTGCACGCCAAGAGTTCGCTGCCTGTGACGACCTCATCCGAATCTGGAAGACCCAACAAATGGAGGGACTCCGTGAGGTTCGTACCGATCCTGCAACCATCGAAGCGGCATTCAGCGCGGCGCAGGTCGCTGCAGATGCGACCCCTTTCGATGCGCTAGCATGCTTCCATTCGGCCCGAATCCTGACCAGCCTGGTGACCCCCGATGTCCGCATGACGACCCCCGAACTCGCGGCCCTTGTCGGTGAACGCGGTGAACGGGCACGATCAATGCTCCAGTGCCAAATGAATTTGGTCGAACAATTCATGGTGCTGTTCCCGTTGGCCGTGCCACCAGACATCGAGCGTGGCGTGCTGAGCATGCGCCACGAAGTCAACGCGTTCGACGCAGCATTCCATACAGCAAGCGACATGACGTTCCCCCTGCAGAGCGAACTCTACCGTTTGATTCAACGGTATGATCGGCTCAATAATGCGCTTCAGCATCTGCAAGGGCAGCTCGCACGGGCACACCAAACATACATGCAAGAGCTCGAGCAGTGTAGTGGATTGGTGCGCGCATTGATCCAACGCCTACGGCAGACGGCGGACAATGATTCGTTCAAAATAGCACTCCAACGCTTGCAAGAACTCGATGAGCAGTGGGCAACACGGGCACTTCCGCGCGCCAAAATCCTTCAATCAGTGAGCGACATTATTGCGCATTTGCCGCCTCCTGCTGCGCACATCGCCCGCTCGTTTAGCCCGCCGATTGCCCTCACCATCCGTGCCTGGGGCAAATCGTGCGACACCATGCCGACCGCTATCCCAGGGTGGGAGCCCATACGCAACGCGCATCCCCGTTGGTAATGCTGTGTGAGTTGGTATACTGATAGGACGAGTGAAAAGGAGCTATATGCTGAACGCATTTCGCCGCAAGGCCAATCATACCCCGCAAGATGTCGCAGACCGCGTTCCACCAGGGCAGCATTTGACCGAGAAGTTCCCTGTGCTGCATTACGGCGACGTACCAAATTACCAGAACCTGCCCGAAACCTGGGATTTGCGTATCTGGGGCGCAATCGAATCCCCCAAAACATTCAGTTATGACGAGTTCCGCGCCTTGCCAACGGTCGAGGTTGTCACTGACATACACTGTGTGACGCGCTGGAGCAAACTCGACACACGCTGGCGCGGGGTGCGTTTTCGTGACTTCCTCGACCTGTTGCCGCCCCTCCAACCGGGGGTGACTCATGTGATGGCACACTGCGAATATGGATTCACCGCGAATGTCCCGCTCGAATTTTTGACGCTTGATGATGCACTGCTCGCATACAAGTACGAAGACGAAGAACTCACCCCAGATCACGGGTATCCGTTGCGGTTGCTTACTCCGAAGAAGTATTTCTGGAAGAGTGCCAAATGGCTCCGTGGCCTCGAGTTCATGCGCGAAGATCGCCTCGGATTTTGGGAACGCTACGGGTACAACAATCACGCCGATCCGTGGCTCGAAGAGCGCTACAGCGAATAACCGAGCGCCGAACCGCGACATCCCGCATTGGGGGGACTGCCAAGGCGCCGTGCATAGTCGCATGCGTAGCGCGTTGACAACTCCAATCTGGTTGATGGCTATTGTTTGACGCGCACGGTCAGTACTCGGCATCGAAACAAACGTCCCACATGCAGCCTCAGCACACAAATGTGTGCCCGTGCGGCATTTGGTTCACATCCTCACGCAGGGAGGCAGCATGACTGCGACGATTTTGCAGCAGATCCTGGCGCACAAGCGCATTGAAGTCGACCGTCAACGATCGAAAGTATCGGATGCCGACATGCAACGCCGCGCCGATACGGCACCACCTGTGCGGTCGTTTGCCCACGCATTACGACGTCATACACGACCAACGCTGATAGCCGAAGTCAAAAAGGCATCTCCGTCGCGCGGCGTGCTGATTGATCCGTTTGATCCGGTCGCAATTGCCGCGACATACGCACACGGAGGGGCGTCTGCACTCTCGGTGTTGACGGATCAGCGCTTCTTCCAGGGGAGCCTCAAATATCTCGAATCGATTCGACAGCACGATGCATGCGGTCCTGACGGCCACCATCCACCGCTCCTGCGCAAAGACTTCATCATCGACGCGTATCAGGTACACGAGGCACGTGCATATGGCGCTGACGCTATTTTGCTGATCGTGGCCGCACTCGACGACGAACAAATAGCCAGCTACCGACAGCTCGCGGCGACATGGGGGATGGCATCGCTGGTCGAAGTCCACGACGATGCAGAGTTACACCGTGCACTGGCACTGGGGTGCGACATCATTGGTATCAACAATCGCAATTTACACACCTTCGAACTCTCATTAGCGACTACCGGTGCCGTCGCTCGGCAACTTCCGGCAGACCGTGCAATGACATTGGTGAGCGAGAGCGGCATCTTTAGCGCTGCAGATGTCGCAACCGTGGGTCTGCACGGCGCCAACGCTATTTTGGTAGGTGAAGCGTTGGTGACCGCGACTGATATGCTCGCAAAGACACGCGAATTGAGTGGGTATGTGGCGTAGGCCGCTCGAAATCCTCTATCGCTTTGCACTCCTCGGGATGAGTTGTTTCGGTGGTCCCACTGCGCACATCGGCGTCTTCCACACCACATTTGTCAAATCGCTCAAGTGGGTGAGTGCCGAAGAGTTCGCCCACGACAACACCCTCTGCCAACTCATCCCTGGCCCAGCGAGCTCGCAATTGGGCATGTTGATTGGCGCACGTCGGGGGGGAATCATCGGCTCGCTGTGTGCGTGGGTGGGCTTCACTACGCCGTCGGCGGTGTTGATGTACCTCGCTGCGACGAATCTGCCATGGATAAGCGCACACAGCTCCGCCGGCGCGGGGCTTCTTGTTGGGGCAGCGGTAACGGTCTGTGTAGCGGTGTGGGGCTTGATCAACCCGATACGCACATCCCGACCGGCCCTGCTCCTGTGTTGTCTGAGTGGCCTTGCGCTGCTCATATCGCCAAGGGTATTGACCCAATTCGTCGTCCTTGCGCTGTGTGCACTGGTTGCAACACAGCATCCCGCCTTTGCGACCACCGTGCCGACGGCACACCCCGTGGTCCATTTACCGACTCGTGGCCGTTGGTTTTTGGTCGTGGCTGGGTTGCTGCTCGTCGTGAGCGGGTTGATACCGTCGGTCTACAGCACGCTCTATCAGACGGGGGCGTTGGTCTTTGGAGGCGGTCATGTGGTCTTGCCGATGCTCCTTGCCCGGTTCCCTGCTACCCAAGAGAGCATCATCCAGGGGTACGCCCTTGCCCAGCTGGTGCCAGGGCCGTTGTTTACCCTGGCGACCTTCATTGGCGCGAGTCAATCGCCGACGCCTGTGCTTGGTTCTATCGGCGCGACATTTGCCATGTTTGTACCGGGATGGTTGATTGTTTGTGGGGTCCACGCGTGGTGGTCCCGCCAGGCGACAAACCCGCTCATCGGGCGTGCCATCAAAGGGACCCACGCCGCAGTCGTTGGGATGCTCGCAGCGAGTGCCCTACAGCTCGTTGTCACGCACGTGTTCGACGCAACGTTGCATGCACTCATGGCCCTTGTCTGTGTCGTGCTCCTGACGCGCACGACGGTGCCACCGTGGCTCTTACCACTCGGGTGCGCCCTGACAACAGCCCTCTTCGCAATACTATAAAAAGCCGGCGCGTTGCTGTGCAACGCGCCGGCACCAAGAAAAATCGGACTACGGCGTTTTCGGCAGCGCTGGCAGAGCAGTAGGTGCAACCGGTGGGGTGCTGAACCAATTGTCGATGACATCGAGCACCGGATCGCTCACCAAAAATACCCGCGGATCTTTGTCGACTTGCACGTACCGTGCACCGCCGCTCGGATTGCGGTCCCCGACGCGAATCAAGGCTGCTTGGCCGAACTTGTTTTGGACGATAATCGTCAGCGACGGCGCCAACAGGCCGTATGCTTCAGCATCGACCGGCTTTTCAATGATTTCTTGGGCTTGCAGTTGCGACAACGTGGCAACCACTTGACCGATTGCTATATCGTCACCCAAGGTCGGTTGTGGCTGGGTAATACCCCAACCTGGGCCATTCCGTGCAACGCCGAACATGGTGCCATCGTTTTTGAATACCGAGAATCCGGTAACCTCACGCGACACGATGTTCACCACATCCACACGCTTCGCGGCAATATCAGGCGGGACGTCTTTGGGGGCCGGCACGACATAGAGATATGCTCCTAATGCCATACAGACCGCCAACAAGACAATCGTAAGCTTTCCGTTCATCGCTCCCCCTATCGTCGGCGCCACCACACGGCGATTCCTGTCAGCAGGAACAACAGTGGGAGACCAACGACACAACTATAGAAGATGATATTTGCTTGGCTCTCGGTCATAAAGACTTGGCGGTCGACCGGCTCGGGGGTCGGTACCGAGATGAGCTCTTCTTGGGCTGCTGCCCATGCAATCATGTTGCGGAACAGCGGTGCATTAGCTTGCGTTACCTTGAGAAAGCCGTTGGTGGCAAAGTCCACGTCGCCCACGACCACGATACGTGCCTTGGCTGGTGTTTCGATGGTGTACGCGAACGTCAGCGGTCCTTTGGCATCGCTTTCTTGCGTCTCGACTTGACCAGCATCGAACTTCGTCGCGGCGACACTGTTTTCGCTACTGTTGAGGAGTTCATCGACAGTGTAATCTGCCGGGAATTCCTCACCGATGGTCCCGATGGTCCGCACCGAATTGAAGACACTGGCCTGGCCCGTCAGATCCTTGGTGATGTCTGAGTATGGGTAGTCCAGCACTGCAGGGGCAACGGGGTTCCCGACTTGTGACTGTTGGTCCAAGACGAGATCGTTGTTCCAGACCAAGCCCCATTGCGCCATCGCGCCAGCCATGGGAGCAGGCGAGAGCGTGTTCGAGAGCAACACAAACCGGCCACCTTGGTCGAGGTACTGTTGGATGGTTGCTTCTTCGGCAGGCTGCAACGGATCGAGTGGGTCTGCCAGCACGACAACGGTGTTTTCGAGCGGGATGGTCCCACTAATCACCAGATTGAGGGGCTCTACTTCGAGGTTGTCGGCTTCGAGC
>CANHPK010000134.1 GCA_947462525.1 Roseiflexaceae bacterium
ATCCCCGGCAGCGAATACGTGCCCGCGACGCTCAAAGACGCACAGGGCCGCTGGACATCCGTCACATCGCGCGCCCGGGTCATCATCTACAATACCGACCTGGTCAGCCCGGCCGACGCACCGCAGTCGATGCTGGCGTTGACCGACCCGCGCTGGCGCGGCAACGTGGCGTTCGCCGATGCCAGCAATGGCCCTTTTCAGTCGCAGATCGCCGGCATGATGCACCTGCTGGGCACGCCGGCGACCGACGCATGGGTACGTGCACTCGTCGCCAACAACACGGCGTTTTTGGCGAACGCAACGGATCTGCGGATGGCCGTCGGGAGCGGCGAATTCGCCATTGGTGTAGCGAATCATTATCACTACGAACTGCAACGCCGCGAAGCAACCAACAATCACGTGGGGGTCGTCTTCCCCGACCAAGGACCTACCCAGATGGGGGTGCTGATGAACACCTCGACCGTCTCGCAGGTCGCGGGGAGCGCGCATCCCGATGCAGCAGCGACCTTCGCGGCGTTTTTGTATGCACCGGCGACCCAGCAATTGTTTGCCGACGTGAACTACGAGTTCCCGGTCGTGCCGGGGGTGCGGATTACCAGCGGTGCCACCCAGCCCGACGATTTTCGCCAGGCTGCAGTGTCGATGGACGTCGTCGCGGCTGATGCCCAAAACGCTGTACTGCTGATGCAAAACGCAGGAATTCCATAACGGATGGCAGCACCGCAACAGCACCCTCAACGGTCGGGTCCCCCGCTGGTCGTCTGGCTGGCTGGGGGATTGGTTGCGGCGTTGGCACTCGTGCCGGTCGTTACCCTCGTGGCCCGTGCCGTGGGCACGGTGCGTTGGCAGCAGCTCCCGCCGGCCATCATCATGGTCCCGGTCCTTACCAACACGCTCTTGTTGGCGCTGATCACGGCGGTACTGAGCGCCCTGATCGGGACGGTACAGGCACTGCTCATCGAGCAATGTGCGTTGTGGGGGCGGCGTGTCTGGCGTGTGTTGGCGGTCCTGCCGCTGGCCATCCCACCCTATGTGGCCGGTATCTGCGCCCTTGCGGTGTTGCGCCCCCACGGTGCGGGTGAGCAGTGGCTCGTCGCCCAGGGGTTGATGCGCGCGGGGGCGCTGCCGTTTGGCGCCATCTACGGGCTGGGCAGCACGGCAGTCATCTTGGCATTGTGCCTGTCGCCCTATGTCTACCTGCCGGTTGCAGCCATCCTGCGCCAAGGCAGCGGGCACCTCACCGAACAGGCACTGTTGGCAGGGGTACGCTGGCCAGCGCGCCTGTGGCATATCACGCTGCCGATGGTGTTGCCTGCGCTCTTGGGGGGAATGGCGTTGGTGCTCATCTATGCACTCGGCGAGTACGGGTTGCCCTCGTTGCTACGCCTACCGACCTTGAGCACCGCGATCTATAGTCGCTACGGGGGTGCCATTGACCGCTCGGGGGCGGCGCTGTTCAGCGTGCCCCTGGTCGTGATTTCGGTGGGGATGTTGTGGCTCGCCGATCGCATCGGTGGCAGCGCACCGCATCACCAGGCCGCACTATGGCGCCCACGGCAGCTCCGCACGCTCGGGCCAGCGACGCATGCAGTCGTGTTGGCGCTCCTCGGTCTGCTGAGCATCTGCGCCCTCGTCGTGCCGGTTGCCGTGTTGGTCGGCATGAGCAGCCAACCCGCCATCCATGCCGCCGCCCGGCATATCAGTAGTGGTCGGTTGGCAGGCATTGCGCTCCAGACCTTTGGGGCAGCAGCACTCGTGGCAAGTATCACGACGCTTATCGCATTGGCACCGCTCCAGTTGATGCGGACCGGTGGGCGTGCCGGCCGTTTGATTGGGCGCCTGAGTCAATCTGGCAGTGCAATGCCGGGCATTGTGGTGGCCCTGAGCATCGTCATCGTGGTACAGGGCGGGGTGCCATGGCTGGTCGGGGGGATGGTGCCCCTGGTGTTGGCGTACATCATCCGGTCGATTCCCCAAGCAATCCAGAGTTTTGCGGCGGCATTTGCCGCCATCCCACCGGTCTATACCGAGGCTGGGCGGGCGATGGGGGCCACTGGTCCGCGGGTGTTTTGGCGCATCCTGGTGCCTCTGGCAGGGCCTGGATTACGCGCCGGTTGGGCACTGTTGTGTCTGGGGATCCTCAAAGAGTTGCCGGCAACGTTGCTCCTCAAGCCCGTCGGCTTTGATACACTAGCAATACGGATATGGATGTCGACGAGTGACGGGCTCTACGGTGCAGCGGCACTCCCCGCACTGGTGTTGATTGCCGGTGCACTCGTGCCGGTGAGTATGATTTTGCAGAGTTTTTTCCATCACGAACGCACACAAGGGTAAGCTATGGAACCACTGATACGACTCAGCGCCGTGACACGGCATCCGCCCACTGCCCGGCACCCGATTGTGCGCGATATGCATCTCGACCTCTACCCTGCCGAAGTGTTGGTCTTGTTGGGACCGAGCGGTTCGGGCAAAACGACCACCTTGCGGTTGATTGCCGGGCTCGAATTGCCCGAATCGGGCGATATCACCATCCGCGGGGTCCGTGCCGGGCGCACTATGCCCCCCGAGGCGCGCCGCGTCGGCATGGTCTTTCAAGATTATGCGCTGTTCCCGCATATGACCGTGCTCGAGAATGTCCGCTTTGCACTACACGCCACCCCCAAAGCCCAGCAAGTCGCTCTGGCGACGGCCGCTATCGACCAGGTCGGCTTGGCAGGGCTCGAGCAGCGCCTGCCCCACCAACTGTCGGGCGGCCAACAACAACGGGTCGCAATTGCCCGGGCACTCGCACCACAGCCATCGGTGATTTTGCTCGACGAACCGTTCAGCAACCTCGACACCGCCATCCGCGATCGGATCCGGGCCGAGTTGCGGGCGATTTTGCGCGGGACCAACACGGCGGCCATCATCGTCACCCACGACCAGAGCGAGGCGTTGGCGATTGCGGACCGGATTGCCCTGCTCCACGAGGGTATTCTTCACCAAATCGGTACCCCCGAGGCGCTCTACAGTCAACCGTTGACCCGCTTTGCTGCCCGGTTTATGGGGCCAGCCGACTTCCTCCCCATCGATGCACAGGCAAACACCGCACTCGGGCGCGTCGTGCCCGATGCCCAGATGCCGCCCATCACTGCCCGCATGCACGTCATGATTCGGCACGACGATGTGGCCATCACCATGGGCGGGCCCGCCACCAACGCCGTCATCACGGACCGTTTGTACGAAGGGCCGCAGTATCGCTACCAATGCATGCTCGACGACGGAACGGCGATCCAATGCCGCAGCAGTCACGAGACGAAATACGACATTGGTCAACGCGTCGCGCTTTCGTATGCTGCACATCACCCGCTCGTCTGCTTCTCTGACGAAGACGCCTGTGGGATGGTCACCCCGGTGTCTGCAGCCACTCTCTAGCCACCGTACCCGCGCGCAGACCGCAGACGGCACACTTTGATACAATACGAGCTGCAATCAGCAGAGACGAGGCACGGTATGGCAGACGCATTGACGGCACTTTCACCACTCGACGGGCGCTACCACGCAGACGTCGCGGTCCTGGCTGGGTATTTCGCCGAGAGTGCATTGATGCGCTATCGCATCCGCGTCGAAGTCGAATACCTGATCATGCTCTGCAAAGCGCGCCCAGTCTTGGCCGTCGCCAACCTCGAGCCCGCCAAGGTCGACGCCCTGCGCGCGCTCTACAAAACCTTCGGTCCCGCAGAGGCAGCCGCCATTGCCGCCATCGACGCACGGGTCAACCACGACGTCAAAGCCATCGAATATTGGCTCCGTGACCGCCTCGATGCACTCGGGATCGGCCACCTCAAAGAGATGGTGCACTTCGGGCTCACCTCCGAAGACGTCAACAACCTCGCCTATGCACTGATGGTGCGCGAAGCCCGCGACACCGTGCTGTCACCCGCCATCGGCGAAGTGATGAACCACCTGCACGCCCTCAGCCTCGACGAGGCGCACACCGTCATGCCGGCCCGCACGCATGGCCAAATCGCCACACCGACGACCTTCGGCAAAGAAATGGCCGTTATTTTGGCGCGTCTGCAACGTGCCCGCGACACCCTCAACCGCATCCCACTGACGGGCAAACTGACCGGCGCCACCGGTACACTGGCCGCGCACGCAGTCGCCATGCCCGATGTCGATTGGGTGGTATTTGCCCGTGCATTCGTCCGCTCGCTCGACCTCGAGCCACTCATGCTGACGACCCAGATCGAGCCCAACGACTCGCTGGCCGAAATCTGCGACGCGATGCGGCGGATCTGCACCATCCTGACCGACATGGACCAAGACCTGTGGCGCTATGTGTCGGACGGCTACTTGGTGCAACGCCCCAAGGCAGGCGAAGTCGGCTCGTCGACCATGCCCCACAAGGTCAATCCCATCGACTTCGAAAACTCCGAGGGCAACTTGGGCATCGCCGGCGCCTTGCTCGAATTCTTTGCACGCAAACTGCCCGTCTCGCGCCTCCAACGCGATCTGACCGGCAGTACCGTGTTGCGCAACTTGGGCGTGGCGTTCGGTCACATGGTCATCGGCTGCAAACGGGCCGCCAAAGGCCTGAGCAAAATCAGCACCAACCGCGACCTCATGTACCAACACGTCGTCGACCACCCCGAGGTCCTCGCCGAGGCGTATCAGACCATCCTGCGCCGCGCCAATATTAACGAACCCTACGAATTGCTCAAAACCCTGACCCGCGGCAAATCGACCATCACGCTCGCAGATCTGCATGCGTTTATCGACACCCTGCCGGTCGACGACGCCCTCAAGGCCGAACTCCGTGCCCTGACCCCCGAACGATACATCGGCGTCGCCCCCAAACTGGCCACGTTGATCGTGCGTAATCAATAGATTATTCATACAAATACGGGTCGATTTTTTGTAAACTCCAAGACGTCTGCGCGGGTGGTTTTGTTCCATCTGGCGAAAACTCGTCACCCCGCAGGCGTCCGCAGTCAGTCAGGCACCGTGGCATGGATGTGCTACTCCTCACCAAAAAATCATGGTCAGAATGCAGTATGTACTTGTTGTCTGATACATAAACCCAGCGAAATACGCCCAACACGGCCACGACGGGGAACATAATCTAGCTCGTATGCGTCTTTTGTGCACGAGGGTTACTCGCTCACACGACGGAGGAAATCATGAAACGAATCTTAACAATCATGGCCATCATCGCAGCGTTGCTGCCGACCATCGCACTCGCTTCGCCGAGTCGCCCCGGCGATCGTGGCGAAAGTGGCGGGAGCTCGCGTGTATTGACCATCAAAAAACAATCACGCGATATGTCATTTGAGTCAGCCGACGAGAGCAAACGCATCGAGCTCAAAGTCGACGTACAGGGCGGCGTCAAACCCTACACCTACACCTGGTATCAGGGCACACTGGGCGACACCGACACAGCCGTGAGCGCACGCTCCGAGGCCCGCATCCGCATCACCCCCGGCAGCTACACCTACTGGGCACGGGTGACCGATCGCGCCGGCACCACCGTCGACTCGAACGAAATCGCCGTCGAATTCTTGGTCCC
>CANHPK010000135.1 GCA_947462525.1 Roseiflexaceae bacterium
CGTGTCCTGGCGCTCTGCGCCAGGACACGTTTGGAATTAGGAACGCATGTCGATGGCTGTCGAAGAGAGCGGTGGCAAGGTAATGGTGATGCCTTGGGCACTCGTTTGGACAGGAATTTCACGCGAGGTAACGACGCCAGGGTTTTCGTAGGTGTTGTGGGCCTTGGGGTCTGTTCCATAGATCGACTCAGCACGCACCGCCTGCACTGGCGCTTGTCCATCTGCGTACGAAATAGTAACGGTGATAGCCTTGTCGAGGCTCCGATTTACAACAAAGCAGGCACCCGTATTGGTTGTTGCGTCCCACGAGGCAGAGACATCGAGCATGGGGACATCGCCGTACTTCGCCGTCGGCGTGGTGGCCACATTGACAAACGAATCGAGCGAAACACCTTTTGCGCGTGTTGCATGCATCTTGAAGGCGTAGTAGATGCTTTGGAGGAGCATTGCATCTTTTTTGGTCAAGATTGGAGCAATGACATTGACCATTTGTGCAAGACAGGCCATCTCGAGAACATCACACTTGCGCAAGAAGACATTCATCCATTGCGACACAACGAGTGCATCTTCGAGGTTATACACTTCTTCGATGAGGTGCGGGCGTTCGGTCCACGAGCCGTCCATGTCGGAATCAAGACGTGCTTTGTACCAGACGTTCCATTCATCCCATGACAGTTTGACCATTTTATCGGAGCGCTTGAGTGCTTTGACATAGCGTATGGTGGACGCTAATGTCTCGACGTATGCTTCAAAATCAACAGCCAGGGCCAAGAATGAGGGGGTATCATTGGTGCCATTCATCGCATAGTAATGCATTGACAAGACATCGACATGCTCGTAGCAGTATTCGAGAATCGTGCGATCCCATGCAGGATAAGTCGGCATGTTGTTCGAAGACGACCCTGCCAACACCAGCTTAATGGACGAATCATGCCATTTCATGATTTTGGCAGCCTCGCGGGCTTTTTTGCCATAATCATCGGCATTGAGATGGCCAATTTGCCACGGCCCATCCATTTCGTTACCGAGACACCACCAGGTAACGCCCCATGGCTCTTTGCGCCCGTTGGCAGCGCGCAGGTCAGACCAATACGTACCAGTTGGTGCGTTCACATATTCGACATAGTTCCCGGCAGATTGGATTGTCCCGGTGCCAAGGTTCACACCGAGCATCGGTTCAGAGCCGAGATATGCGCAGTAGTCCATGAACTCGTGGGTGCCGAATTGGTTGGTCTCGGTCGATTTCCAGGCCAGATCTCGTTTTTTGGGTCGTTTTTCTTTGGGGCCGATGCCATCAGTCCACTCGTAACCACTGAGGAAGTTGCCGCCCGGGTAACGCATGATGGTGACACCCATGTCGCGCAACGCGTTGCGCACATCAACCCGGATGCCGTCTGCATCTGCGTGCGGCGAACCCGGCTCATAGATACCTTCATACACACATCGACCCATGTGCTCGATGAAGCCACCGAAAATGTTCGGTGAAATGGTGCCTACCGTTCGACGACGATCCAGCGAGATGCTGGCACTAAGCTGCTCTGCCATGTGTCTTCCTCGACTCTCGTATATGTGGGTGCGTGCCGCTATCATACCGCAGAATCCACAAAAAAAAAACCGCAGGCTTATGCCTGCGGTTTTCCGTCAGAACTACGCGATTTGCCGCTTGCGCATCACGTCACCGACACGATCAGTAAGCCACCAGAGCAATAACAATCCTGCCAACGCTTGCGCTGCATACGTCGCTGCAGTAACCAGCAATGGTGCGGCGGGGAGGAGCCCTTCGGTCGTGTAAATGCCTTGCTTGACGGCAACGCCATACAGAGCCCACGCAATCACCATGCCGTATGCGGTGTCACGTCGCAACACGCGTTGCGCAAGTGCCAGGACCACCGCGACACCGACAAGCACGACCGCAAAGAGAATTGACACGTCGTCAGATGGGGTGACGCCGTTGTCAAAGAGTACTACCGTTGCGTTCACCACCGTTGCGACGCTGATCCAACCAAGGTAGATGTGAAACGGCAGATCAACACACAACCGTTCGGCGAATCGTTTGGCTGGGATTTTGTTGAATGTATTTACAGTGAAGATCAATGTTCCCAACAAAACCAACATAATTGGGAGCGTGATGGCGACATATTGGTAATGCCAAAAAACAAGCCATAGGGTATTGGCAATGCTGCCGACAACAAACCACCAACCAATCGTACGCATGCGTGCATCTTCACGATTTTTGGGCAATGCTTGCCAAACGGTATACGCTATAAGTCCCGTGTAGATGAGTCCCCAGACACTAAACACATATCCCGCAGGAACAAAGCGGATAAGAAAGCTATCAGACAGTTCAGCCGTTGTTTTGTTGTTCAACGGCAATGTGGTTGCCAAAGAGTTCACCGTCAGCGTCACAATGGTCACAATGATGATCGAGATTTGGCGAAAGATGTCGCGGTTCATAGACCCTCCAATTACACTTCCGATGAATAGTTCCATACGGATTTCATGGTACGAATGAGTTCAATCCCACTGGCAACACTCGTCGCAGCACCGTCGCCCGTGTTCATGACCGAAACAAGGGCTTGTGCGACAAGCTTGGGACCAGCTACTGTTGCAACGGTGCGGATGGCAGACTGGACCGTTGCCATGTCGGGGCCGTTTGGTTCTGCAGTCATGTGGTTCGGCACATAGCGGATATCAAGGATATCCTCGTCGATGTGCAAGTAGATGTAATCACACTGTACGACGAGTGCCTCCATCGCAAGACGCAAGGGATCTTGTGCACAGGGAACCACCGTGACGTCGGTCGATTCGATCAACGTCCGCTCTTTGGGATCGAGATTACGCACATCGACCATCACGATACGTTCGGTGGGCAGCGGTACGGTAATCCCGGCCAACGTGCGCCATTGCGGGTGGGTGAGGCCTGCACAGACCGCAACAGGCATACCGCCGAGCATGCCGGACAAGGTCGTTTTGGATGTATTGAAGTCGCCATGTGCGTCGAACCACACCAAGCCGATGCGTGCCTCGGCACCATGGGCTGCCTGTAATCCACTGAACACGCCGGTCACATGGGTGCAATCGCCACCAATCATAAAAACGTGTTCACCGCGACGTCGCGCAGCCGCTACATCGGCTGCAATGCGCGCATTGTACATCCCAATGTTTGTGGGGATATCGGTACTTTCAGGAATCCCCTCCATGTGGGGAGTAGTGATAACCACAGGAGGCGTTCCGTCAGCAAAGATACCTGAGTTGAGTAACGCATCCACACTGCGTTCGTCATTATGACAAGCAGTAGCATTGCGGTAGCGCACGCCGACCAGTGCATACATAGCGCATGTTCCTTCGCACAATTCAAAACTAACCGGTATACTGCATTATATGCACAGATTCGTGAATCATTCGGTTTTTGCACAGTTTTCGCACCAAAATGCGTAGATATGAGGATCGCGTGCAGGCATCACGAGGGTTGGGATTACTCAATGCTGTTCCTGCGCCGATTGTGGTACTTGGATCGGTTATTTCTGTCCAATTTGGTGCCGCGTTGGCCCGTGGACTGTTCCCCTTGGTCGGGCCAGCGGGCACCGTGTTTTTGCGCCTGAGCGTTGCCATTGTCTGCTTGTACCTGCTGTTGCGTCCTGATGTATTCGGACTATTGCGTAGACATCCGTTGCTTATTGCAGCATTCGGGGCGACCATAGCGCTCTCGACGGTTTTTTTCTACATCGCGGTGTCGCGGATTCCCCTTGGAGTAGCGATAGCACTCGAGTTTATCGGTCCCTTGATTGTTGCGTTGCGAAACACTCGTCGTCTCCTCGAACGTGCGTGGGTCGTCTTGGCTGGTGCCAGCGTTGCGCTGCTTGTTCCAGATATTGGGACCACGTTGGATGGGTGGGGAGTGGCTGCAGCGCTTGTGGCCGCTACGTTCTGGGGACTGTACATCGTTCTGGCGCCACGTGTCGCTGCAGTCGCCGCAGAATACGACGGATTAGTTGCAGCATTATGCGTCGCATGGCTCATCCTGCTGATACCTGGTGTCTGGCAGGGTGGGGCTGAGTTGCTCACGTTCCATGTGCTGTGGCAGAGTGTTGTGATGGGAATCATGGCTGCTGTCATCCCCTTCACGTTTGATTTCAATGCGCTCAAACGGCTCCCCCCGCGCATCTACGGGGTGCTCGTCTGTAGCGAGCCAATTGCTGGTGCAATCGTTGGCTTTCTCGTTTTAGAAGAGCGCTTGACACTGCCAACCCTCGGCGCAATCGTGGGTGTCACCATTGCTTCCATCGGTTCGACATTAACCCACAAAGAGGGTACCCATGAGTAGACTATTCGCGCCCATAACCATTGCCGAATGCATTCCTACTGCGCATCAAGACATCTATGCAATCAACATTGCGGCAATAGACCGACTTACCCGAGATGATAACCGGGCGGTCCTCGAACAAAACCCCGATGCACTCGTGTACGCACAACAGAGCGCTGCGCGGTATGCAGCAGGTACACCATTGAGTATGTATGATGGCTTGCCTATTCTCATAAAAGACAACATTGATACAGGCGACCGGATGCAAACGACCGCTGGGAGTGCAGCGTTGTTGTCGTCTCGCGCAGGCGGGGATGCCTTCGTCGTTCAGAAGCTCCGTGCAGCCGGAATCAATCTCGTCGGCAAGGCAAATATGAGTGAGTGGGCCAATTTCCGAGCCGCTGCATCGAGTAGCGGGTACAGCACCCGAGGCGGTCAATGCCTCAACCCGTGTGACCCGACACGCTGCCCGAGCGGTTCGAGTTCGGGATCAGCCGCAGCAGTTGCGGCGGGGTTAGTGCCAGTGGCTCTCGGGAGTGAGACCGACGGTTCGATTATTTCTCCATCCGCACGCTGTGGCGTGGTCGGTATCAAACCGACCGTCGGGTTCGTCAGCCGTACGGGTGTGATACCCATTTGCGCAAGCCAAGACACCGTTGGTACGCATGCAACGACGGTTGCGGATGCAGCGGCGATTTTGGCAGTTATTGCCGGTACAGATCCGCTCGACCCGGCTACTGCTGCAATCCCGCCGGGGCTTATCGCGGCTATTTCGGTTGCACCGACCCTGCCATTGGATGGTCTACGGATCGGATACGTCACCCGTGACTACAGCGGGTACGACGAACGTATTGATGCACGGATGCGTGCGGTACTGGCGATGCTTGCAGCGGCGGGCGCAACCATTGTTACCGATGTGGTTATTCCGCATGTCAGCGAGGTCCGCACAAACGAAGCTGAATATCTTGTTATGCTCTATGAGTTCAAGAGCCAACTCAACACATACTTACGCACACGGGTACCTCTTGTTGGGATGGAAACAACCGCGGTCAAGACGTTGGCAGATGTCATCGCGTACAATTCTGCGCATCCAAATCCCAGCTTTCCGTTTGATCAAGCTATCCTGGAACGAGCCCAGAGTATCACAGAAGCCGACACAGACCGCTACATGCAGGCACGCCAATGGCTCCGCCAGCACGCCGCCATAGATGGTATCGACGCCGCCCTCCAGCGTGCACACCTC
>CANHPK010000136.1 GCA_947462525.1 Roseiflexaceae bacterium
CCGTCTCCAATGAGCAGCTCTCATCAGCTGTTGCGATGATTAATTGCCGTCCTCGGAAATGTCATCAGTGGCGATCGACGAGTCAGTTATTTCTTACAGCGTTGTCGCAGTTGAAGTGACAATCTGCCAGTTAGTAGTTAGTAGTTAGTAGTTATCAGTTATCAGTTATCAGTTATCAGTTTTTGTGCGAGACATCGTTCGATGGCGCACACGACGGTCTGCATGTATGTGACAGGGAACGGGGACGGCAACCATGACTCTGGGGGACCGATTTCCGAAATCCTCCCGTCACCGGTGGCAACACACGTCACACCCGTGCACTTGTACTCATTCCTAATTCCGAATTCATAATTCATAATTCCTCCCCCGCATGTTCACGATGATGCTCGGTCGAACCGGTGATGACATCGAGGAGCACATACCCATCGAGCCACGGGCAGGCGGCAGGATCCACGAAGCGGTCCACCGGGATGTCTGCACATAGGTGCAACAGTGCGGTAAAGCCCGCGTCCCAGCGCACGAACGCAGTCTGGAGCGATCCGCCGCCATGGGTCTGTTCGATCCAGGCATTGATGTCGACTGCCGCATGATCGTCGGGATTGGTCGTTGGCCAGGTTGGATAGAGCGGCAGACCGCCGTCGCGACCAGCACGCAGTCGTGCCAGCGAAATCGTCTGCCAGGCCCACAGATGCGTATATTGCCACGCCGTAGCTCCGTGGTGCGTGCGATGCGCAACCCACCATTGGTACTGCTGGCGCAGTGCATACAGCGCATCATCGACCGCCTGTTCGGTTGCGTTTTTTTCGTAGTGCTCACGACTATGACCCGTCTGAATGCGCAATACGTCGTTTATCGAAGAACCATTCAAAAATGCAAAACGCGTCGTATCGGCACGGATGTCGGCCGGGATGTCAGACGCAACCCGGATAATCGTCGCACACTGGTCTGCCCAGGCGCGTTGGGCTGCAGGTGCATCCCATTCGGGGTACAAGCCGTCTATGGCAGCGTTTTGGGCATCGACAAAGGCATCGATTGGCTGATACGGGGCGAATGCCCAGCGCGGGTACTGTGGCTCGGTTCGCTGCGCGGCGGCTTCGAGGTGGGCTAGGGCGATTGCGTTCCAGCCCCAATAGTGTCGCCACTGATTCGCGCTGAATCCGTCGCGAAGCGCTTTCTGTTGCAAAAATCGCATATCATCGACAAACGCGGCGATGACCGGGTCGGTGTTGTGCATGGCCTCGTCCTTTTTCGAAATTCGGTACCTTCATGCTACAATATCACCACTCTACCGGACAACCACCGAACCGCGCAAAGGAGCACGGAATGTCGCAATTGGATGTGACTGCCAACGTGGCACAGTATCAGCGTGATGGCTACACCATCGTACGCGGTCTTTTTTCGCAGGCCGAAGTCGCGGCCTACATCGACCACTTCATGGAGATGCGCAAGGCCGAGTCCCTCCCCGGTGACTTCGCTGGCGTACCCATTGCAGGCGACGATAACAACACCCCCGACCCCCTCCAGCAATACCCACGGATGATCCACATGCACCGGTGGGACGAACAAGCCCTCAACTGGATGATCGATAATCGCATCGACCAGGTGTTGACCGCCTTGCTCGGCTCGTCGCCGTATGCCGTGCAGACCATGCTGTACTTCAAACCACCCGGTGCGCGTGGCCAAGCCCTGCACCAAGACCAATATTACCTGCGCGTCCAGCCGGGTACCTGTATGGCCGCCTGGTTGGCACTCGACGATTGCGACGAAGCCAACGGCTGTATGCAGGTCGTCCCCGGTAGCCACGAGTTGCCGCTCTTGTGCACCGTGCCGGCCGACACGACGCAGAGCTTCACGGACGTGACGGTCCCCTTGCCCGAAGGGATGAGCAGTGTGCCGGTCCTGATGAAGGCCGGCGATGTCTTCTTCTTCAATGGGCAGATGATCCACGGGTCATATCCCAACACCAGCAGCAACCGCTTCCGCCGCTCGATGATCGGCCACTACATCGTCGGTGAAGCCGAAAAAGTCGCCAAGTACTACCACCCCGTGATGCGCATGGACGGCACCGAGGTCGACCTGGGCGTCAGCAAATCCGGCGGCGCGTGTGGTGTCTGGGTCGAGCAAGATGGGCAGCCCGTCATCGAAATGCGTACCCCCAAAGCCAAAGTACTCGCCGAAGACCCCCCCCTTATCGCCTAAGGAGCAGGTCAATGACGACCGATATTGAACCCGTAGCACAGTCCAAACTCCATTGGTACCGCGTCCCCATTGACCGGGCAGTCCTCGCCGAGCTCAATCAGCGCGACGACGTTGCCGGGTTCATCCAGACGCTGGGGCACCTGGGCGTCATCGCCGCAACAGGTGCACTTTCGTGGTACGCCTACGACAACTGGAGCTGGCCCGTCCTGTTGCTGTGTCTGTGGTTGCACGGCGAGGTGTATGCGTTCTTGTTGAACGGCTTCCACGAGTTGTGTCACAGCACGGTCTTCAAAACACGCGGGCTCAACCGATTCTTTCTGTTGTTCATCAGTTTTATCTCGGGGTCCAATCACGTCTTTTTTTGGGCGAGCCACCAAGAGCACCACAAGTACACGTTGCATCAACCCGACGACATGGAAGTGATTTTGCCGGTCGAAATCACGCTCAAAAGCTTTTTGTTGACCTCGTTCATCAATCCACAGGGCTTTGTGACGCGGTACCGCGACTGGGTGTTGCTCAGTCTGGGGCATATGCAGGGCGACTGGATGAAGACCCTCTTCCCCGACAGCAAACCGGCCCGACGCAACGAGCTCATCGCGTGGGCACGGATTTTGCTGGTGTCGCACACTGCGATTATTGTGGTGGGTTGGCTGACGGGTCTGTGGATTATCCCCATTTTGATTACGTTTGCACCGTTTTATGGCGGTGTGATGCTCTTCCTGTGCAACAATACACAACACGTTGGGCTACAGGATGACGTCGAGGACTTCCGCTTGTGTACCCGCACGATTTTGCTCAATCCGGTCCTCAAGTTCCTCTATTGGCACATGAACTACCACATCGAGCATCACATGTACGCCGGGGTGCCGTGCTACAAGCTCGAGCGGCTGCACCACGCCATCAAACACGAATTGCCGCCGACGCCGAATGGCCTGGTCGCGACGTGGACGGTGATTATTCGGATCCTGAAGCGCCAAAAGGTCGAACCAAGCTACGAGTACGTACCCGAGTTGCCCCGCCCTGCCGGCGCCTAGACTGCGGCACAGCACGCCGAGGAGGACCATCACATGTTGACTGCGTTTTGTATGATCCAGGCACGACCCGATGCCATCAAGACCATCGCCATGGCCATTGCCGCGCTGCCCCACGTCAGCGAAGTGTATAGCGTCACCGGCGAATGGGACATCATCGCCATCGTCCGCTTGGCCGATTACGAGAAGCTCGCCGAAATCATCCCCGACGAGATTTCGCGCATCGACGGCATCACCAAAACCAGCACCGTGTTGGCCTTCCGGCGCTTTTCACCCAACGACCTCGAGGCAGCCTGGAGCGTCGGGATCGAGTAATCGAGTACTCAGCGTACACAGAAAACCACCCACCCGAGTCGCTCGGTGTGGGTGGTTTCGTTTGGGGGCGGGGGATGTTAGTCGGCGACTTCGAGCTCATAGGCATTCGACAGCTTGACTTGGCCGACGGTGAGGCGGAAGAACGCATACCCAATGGCAAATGAGCCGAGGGCAACTGCGCTGGCAATGAGTGATTTGCGGATAAATGATCGCATGTGTTTTCTCCTTTTTTCGAACCTACAGGCTAGACGTCAGATGCGTCAATTTGTTGCACGGCGTTATGCGCGAGCCCAGCACGTGAAGCAATAACACACCCCCACACCACCACGATACTGATGACTAACAGGGGGCCGTATGCAGGTGCTTCGATGTTCAGCCGTGCTGCAGGTGCCAAAGAACTGGCGAATCCCACCGCAGGGACCCCCAGCGACACCACCAGCATGCGCACCGTCCAACGGCGCAGGGCGAGCATGGACAGCGGGTGGCCAAGCCAATAGCCGACCATACTTAATCCTTCGAGTGCCAGCATACACAGCAGCATGAGGGGTTGATGCGACGGGGCAACCAACACCACAACCGCGACCGTGCCGCCCACCAGCGCGAGGATCCCGCGCACCAACGACATACCGGCAGTCAAGCGACCCATCACACCGCGCAAGACAGTCTCTTCGGCGCTACACCAGAGCCACAACGCGGGTGCACTGAGCACGATGCCGACCAATCCCCATGTATCAAACGGCGCGATGGCGATGTCGGGCTGAGTAATCCAAATGATGGCAGCGACCCCGAGCGCACACAGCGCCAGTTCGCCGAAAAAAGACACGGGCACAGACCCAGTCCAGCGCGGCCAACGGCGCCGATACCAGACGGCGACTACCCCAGCCGCGAGTGTCCACTCGAGCAGTGGCCAGAGCACCGTGGTCCAAGGAGCAGTGCCCACCAGCCGGATGAGCTGGGACTGTGCGAGCACAAACGCAACACACACCGTGACCAACGGCAGGCAGAGTATGGCAAAAATCCATGGGCGCAGACGCGTCATATATGTGCCTCAGCGACGTTGGTGGTCAGTAGGTGTCTATAATACGTACACTACTGTACTGTGAGTCTACCCTATGTTTTCGATTATTGCCGGCATCAGTGCCGCGCTCTGCTACGGCATCAGTGACTACGCTGGCGGTCGGGCGAGTACCCGCATCTCGGTGGTGCAGGTGCTCGTCATTGGCGAAGTCGTCGGCGCGCTCATCTTGTGGGGGATTGCCTACTCCCTCGGCGAGCCGCTCCTTGCTACCACCAATATCGCCGTCGCGATTGCTGCCGGGTTATGCGGTGCGATCGGCGTGGCAGCCCTCTATCTGGGCATCGCCGCCGGCCATACTGCGATCACTGCCCCCGTGTCGGCCGTGCTGGCGACCATTATTCCGGTGCTGTATGGGATCGGCTCTGCCGGGATACCATCGCTGACGGTCATGGCAGGCATCGGGTTGGGCATCGCAGCAATCACGTTGAACTCATTTGCGGGACCACGCACGGGCAATCGTGGCCTGTGGGAAGGGCTCATCGCCGGTGTCGCGTTCGGGGTGTACTTTATTTTGCTGACACACATCAGTACGGGCGATGCGGTGTATGCGCCGCTGGCACTGAGCAGAAGCACCGCAATGCTGGTGACCATCCCCTGGCTGATTGCCCGGCCGGGCGGGCGGCCGTCGTGGGCGGGGGTTGGGTTGGCAGTGGTGGCGTGTGTGTTCGATATCGGTGCGGCGGTGATGTTCTTTTTGGCGGCGCGCTATGGCCGACTCGATGTGGCTAGTGTGCTCGCCTCGCTCTACCCGGCAGTCACGGTACTGTTGGCAGCGACCCTGCTGCGTGAACGCATCAGTGTGGTGCAACGCTGGGGCCTCGCATTGACCCTGGCTGCCACCCTCCTGATTGCACTCTAGAGGGCCAGCGTCTGTTGCTGTCCAGCGCCGCGCACGCCTTCGTGCGC
>CANHPK010000137.1 GCA_947462525.1 Roseiflexaceae bacterium
GCCGACGTCGTGACGCTCGATGGCAAAACGGCAGATACTGCCTACGCAGGCAAATCGATCGCCATTTCGGTCATGGACGGCAAGGTGTACTTGAACAAAACGGTCCAAGTCATCATCACCGACATCGTAACCACCAATGGCGTTATCCACGTCATCGACACGGTGCTATTGCCCGAATAATCCGTAGGATTTGTGGACATCGCACTGTCTGTTTGGGAAAGGAGCCGGTTTCGGCTCCTTTTTCGTTTTGTGCGTTCCATCGAGCTGCGTGTCGTGAGCAGCAAAAAAAGAACCCCCAGAGTGCACTCTGGGGGGATTTGGTGCCGAAGACGGGAGTCGAACCCGTACGAGGTTGCCCTCAACGGTTTTTAAGACCGTAGCGTCTGCCATTCCGCCACTCCGGCACACCCAAATCATACCACGCCGGGGGCGACAGATTCAAACAGGCCGTTTACCCTTGTTTGACCAACGCAAACGTCAGCTGCGCTTCGCAAGCGAGCTCCTCGCCCACCAACGCCTTGGCGGAGGCCTTGCCGATGCCACGCTTCATCGCTTCGATGGTCACTTCGAGGCGCAATGTATCGCCTGGGACCACCGGTCGACGGAATCGAGCACCTTCGATTCCTGCAAACAACGCGATTTTGCCTTGGTTCTCGGGCAACACCATGCCTGCTACGGCACCTGTTTGAGCCAACGCCTCGATAATCAACACACCAGGCATAATCGGATAGGTGGGGAAGTGCCCTTGGAAGAACGGCTCGTTGATGGTCACCTGCTTGAGTGCTACTGCCCGTTTGCCTGGCTCGAGCTCGATGATCCGGTCGATCAACAGAAAGGGGTAGCGGTGTGGAATGACGGCCATTATTTGTTCGATGTTCATTACCATGGCATTGGTCCTCTCAGCAGAATACTGTCTGAATTATACGGGAGCACATCACAGAATACGTTTAATCAAACGGTGGGATGAAAAATTCGCCCACCAAAAAAAACAACACAAAGAACAGCGGTATCAGTGCCAGATATAATCCCCAGCCACGATCGTGCCCACGGATCAACGCTACGAGTGCCAACACTCCAGAGGCAATGCATAGTCCAAATGCACCGATGGAAGACAACGGCGCGACATAGTTTGTATACCAGACGGGGACCTCTTCCATCCCTGGGGTTGTCTGGTAGGCCGCCACATTGAAAAAAACCTGGAGTAGCGCAGGCAGCATGCCCAACCCCGCAATACACACATACGCCAGCCCGCTGACGCGGATTGCAAACGTGCCAGTCGTCGTCGTCGGCCAAAACGGTCTCGCCATCTGTTTCTCCTCTTCACCCACTCACATCAAAACTGTGACCATTTGATCCCTCGACGTGCATCGTTAGCCGATCCACGCACCAATCAATGCCCACAGGAGCGCGCCGATTGCCATCGTCAATGGAACAGCCGCACACACAACCAGCCAACTGCGGTCTGCGTACCAGCGTCGTGCAACACCAACCAGGAGTGCAGCGACCAACCACAGCACCAAAACGGTCAATGATACAATCGGCTCGAACCAGTCACTCGTATCACCGTTGGCCAATCTGCGCCGGAGCAATACCACAACCAACAGGACGAGTGATGATGCGCATACTGCAAGTGCGGCACGCCCGATTGGACTCATGGGGCGCGTTACGGGAGCCACCCAAGGAAACCCAAGAACACATAGAAAATCCAGCCCATACCCAGCAGCGCACCGAGCCACACGAGCAACGCTGCGTCACCGTGTCGGAGAATCGCTGTCCACAGCACACCGACTGTCGTCACAACTATCACCATGAACCAACCACCGGCGACGTCAAACAGCCCCAGGACGGCACATCCACATGCCGCCAACAGCCCCACACGACCGACACGTGTACGCGGCAAGAGCCAACTGGTATTGGTTGTCATGCTGTTCCTCCATCACGAGATGTACGCGTAGCGTACCACAGGCGAGCGTATGCGTCCTTGACGCAGCGCAGCGCCTGCATGGTATCATAGCCAAATGACACAGACACACATCGCCATCAATGGCTTTTTTTGGGACAAACCGACCGTCGGCGTTGGTCAATATCTGCACGGGTTAGTGGCGGCACTGGCCACATTGCCCGACCTGAAACTCACCCTGTATATCCCCGCAGACGCCACGCCACTGCCCGCACCCGCCGGGGTAACACTCACCAAGCTCCGTAGCCCGTTTGCCGGGCGCTCCACAAACATGCAGAAAGTGGTGTTCGAGCAACTTTCTGTCCCCGCAGCAGCCCGATTGGACAAGGCAGATCTGATCCACGTGCCGTACTTTGCGCCGCCGTTATCATCGCGTGTGCCTGTTGTCACGACCATTCCCGACCTCATACCACTGACACGAAGCGCCTACCGGGGGAGCCTCAAAATCCGTCTATATACTGCGTTGGTACGCCGGGCCGCACAGCATTCGGCGCGCATCATTACCATTTCGCAGGCGGTGGCACAGCAGGTGACCGCCATCCTCGGTCGGCCGGCCAGTAGTATTGATGTGACGTATCTGGCGGCTGACCCCATCTACCAGCCAACGGACGTGCCTGATGCACTCCGTGCCGGCGCCGAGATACCAGCACAATATATCTATTATGTCGGCGGCTACGACGAGCGCAAAAACATCCCCACGCTCCTGCGTGCATACGCTGCATTGCCCGAAGCGCTCCGCACCCAATATCCACTCGTCTTGGCCGGCAGGGCGGCAGGCACGAACCCGCACCTTTTCCCCGATATCGATGGGCTCATTACCCAATTGGGCATTGGTCCCACGGTACGCCGCATCGATGTGTCGCGTGCGGACAACCCTGCGCTGTATAGTGGCGCGACGTGCTTCGTGTATCCATCGTGCGACGAAGGCTTCGGGTTGCCGCCACTCGAAGCAATGGCCTGCGGAACCGCCGTCATCGCTGCGCGTGCAGCCAGTATCCCCGAGGTGGTTGGCGATGCTGCATGCATGGTCGAGCCGTTTGATGTCGCCGGTTGGACCGCGGCGCTCCTCGCGGTGTTGACCGACAACGACCTGCGCAACCGGTTGCAACGTGCAGGGACAGCGCGAGCGCGTCAGTTTACGTATGACCAGACCGCTGCTGCAACCCACGCCGTGTATCTCCGCGCCTTGGGACGCGAGGGCGACGCATGAAGGTCGTTATTCTCTCCAAGGCATTACACAGCATCGCCTACCGGCGCAAAACCGATGCGATTGCTGCCCATCCCGGTATCGATTTGACGGTCATCGTGCCCCCCAGTTGGCACGAACCACGTGCCGCGGCACAATGGTACGAACCGGGACCGACCCCGAACTACACCGTCATCCAAACCCCCATCCGCTGGAACGGCCACCACCATATCCACTGGTACCCGCAGGTCGGGGCACTCTTGCGCACCATCCAACCTGACGTTGTGCACGTCGACGAAGAATCATTCAATCTCGCGACGTTCTTGGCCATGCGTGCCGCACACGCTGTCGGCGCGGCGAGTTGCTTTTATAACTATGCCAACATCGAACGGACCTACCCGCCGCCGTTCGGCTGGTTCGAGCGCTATGCGTTCCGCACTGCAGCACACGCCATAGCGTGCTCGCACGAAGCAGCCGAAATCATGCAGCGACACGGATACACTGGCAAACTGAGCATCCTGCCGCAGACCGGCGTCGATCCCGATTTGTATACCCCTGCCGCTCACCCTGCCCCCGCTGACAGCGGCATCATGCTTGGCTATGTGGGCCGCTTCGTGCCCGAAAAGGGCATTGCCGACCTCATCAACGCCCTTGTGCTGTTGCCTGCGCACTACCAATTGACCCTCGTTGGTGCAGGGACAGATGAACAGCACCTGCGTACCCTGGCCGACAGCCTCGGGGTGGGTAATCGGATCCACTGGCACGAACCCATCGCGACGAGCGCGATGCCGGCTATGATGCAATCCTTCACCGCGTTGGTGTTGCCTTCACGCTCAACAGCCAATTGGAAGGAACAGTTCGGTCGTGTCATTATCGAAGCGATGGCCTGTGGGACACCAGTCATCGGGAGCGATTCGGGAGAAATCCCGCATGTTATCGGCGCTGGCGGCGCGATCTTCCCCGAAGGCGACGCCGGTGCACTCGCCGCCGTCATACAAGCCATCTGCACAGACCCAAGCCGTCTCGAAACGCTCCGTACCGCTGCCCGTCAGCGCGTCTTGGCGCACTACACGCAGACTGCGTTGGCAGCCCACTATGTCGACATTTACCGGCAGATGGCCGCTACCCGTCCGCGCACGTAAGCGTATGCCCTCGGCAGTTTGACACGCTCCTCCCCAAACGTTCTGAGCTTCTGTACACAGTGCCCCCCACGGTGCGAAGACATGCGTAGCCACCCCGAGAGGCACAAAGAAACATCGTACGATGCAATTGCAGCGCACGATGACTTGGAGTATTCGCAAGGCTACGAGGAAACCAGCTTAGGTGTGGAACGGCCACCAGCCTAACATACCCAACAGGATGATTGACCCCAAAAACGCCAGTAATGCCACGGACAGTCCTGCTCCCTGCCAGCTCAGCTGTGGCGCCAAAAGCAACCGCATCGATGCGGTACTGTAGGTCCCGCTTGTTTGTTCAGCGGCGAACTCGGTCGCGGTAATGGCCAATCGTGCAAGCGGCACAGCGCTCGTGACAGCGGTGTCGACCGCATCAACCAAAACAATCAGTGCAGTAATATTGTCGCTACCGCCACGTTCGTTGGCCGTGTCAATCAGCCGTTCGACGGCATCGGATCCGCTGGACTGCCCAATAATCGAAACCAACTCAGCGTCATTGACATGATTGATCAACCCATCCGTGGCGAGCAGAATCCGGTCATTGGGTTGTACGGGGAACGAGAAAAGATCCACCACGACATCTGGTTGATGCCCCAATGCACGGGTAATGACATGCCGATAATACATTTTGTCGGCATCGGCAACGGTAATCATCCCGGCTGCGATTTGTTCGTTGACCAACGAGTGATCGCGGCTGATTTGGCGAATATCGTTGTCGCGTATGAGGTAGGCCCGACTGTCACCGACATTGGCGATGATGCAGGTGTCGTTGCGGAGCGCAGCCGCTACACCGGTGGTACCCATCGACGTGCCGGTGCGCGTCCCTTCGTTGAAGATTGCTGCATTCGCGCTTTCGAACGCCAAGCTCAGTGCGACTGCCCGCTCGTCGTCACGGAGGCCGTAGAATGCCGTTATGATGTGTTCAACGGCCATATGGCTGGCGATTTCGCCGGCTTCGTGCCCGCCCATACCATCGCAAACGACGAATAGATGACCAAGCTCAGCCGCTTGGTCTGCTTCGCCGACACCGTAGTCGTCTTCGTTGTGTTCGCGATGTCGCCCCACATCAGTGCGAGCAGAGTGGCTACACTTCATTGAACATCCGGTCTTTGTGAATGTACGCTCGTATGTAGTATAACATATGATAGTTTATACAACAACCAGCAAACCGTTGCAGCCAAGTACACA
>CANHPK010000138.1 GCA_947462525.1 Roseiflexaceae bacterium
CACAGTCAACTGTACTGTGCTGCACTTGTGTAACGTTTTGTAGTAACCAGTTGTACACAGAGTGTAACAATTCAGGGAAACGATGCAAGAGGTTAAAAGACATATACAGAAGAGACGTATATTTTGTGTATTTATTGTGTAGTATCAGACCCGTACTACATTTAACAAAACATTTGCAGGTTCGTTGCAAACAGCATGAGGAACCCCACTCCCACGAGCGCCGAATCGTGTGGAGTGGGGTTGAGGGAAAAAGGGGCGGTATGAGGAGGTAAGAGGAAGAGGCGCTGGTGATGATTGCTCATCGCTATGTCACTACTATGCCTGACCGAGATGAATGAGGTGTGAGCATGAGTTGAGAGCAGACACAGAAAACCCACCCATTTGGGTGGGTTTTCTGTGTGTGCGCAGCGTATTAGTGCTGTGCGGGAGCGTGATGTCCGTGGCCATGGCCTGCGAGTTGTGCTTCGAGTTCGGGGATGCGATGGTCGTGTGGTGGCAAGATAGGCAGTTGCTTGAGATAGCGAATCACCGTTGCCAACCAAAGTCCACCGATACCGATGAATGCGGTTACGTGTGTCCAGTGAATTTGGAATGCACCCTTGTGGAATGCAGGATTAATCAGCCAGAACACATACACGACTTCGATAAAGACAATCCACATCGAAATGCGGGCGACCACATTGAAGTTACGCTTGGTGTGGCGCGACAACAAGAGGAAGAACGGCAAGAAGAAGTGGCCGAAGATCAATGCAATTGCGAGGTATTGCCACCCATAGTTGGTACGTTCGTAGAACCAAGGTGTTTCTTCGGGGATGTTGCCGGACCAGATGATCAGGTATTGTGAGTAGTTCAAGTAGGTCCACAATACAGTGAACGCAAACGTGAACTTACCGAGGTCGTGCAGGCGGTCAACGGGGATTTCGTACCCGAGTAAGTTGTTCTTTGACAACATCCAGAGGACGATAATCATCAGCGCAAATACCGTCAGCACTTGTCCGATCATCCAACCGACAGGATACATCGAGGAGAACCACAATGGCTCCAACGACATGCCCCAGTCTGTGGCAGCGAACGTCCAGAGCATGACGTGTGCAACGAGCCCTGGTCCACTGACGGTGGCTAGCTTGTCGCGGAACGTCTCGGTTTCGCTCATCGGTGTGTTCTCTTGTTGGATCGAGAGGGAGCGGAGGCGACGAGCCAACAGACCCCAAGAAACAAAATAGAGAACGGCCCGAATGGTGAAGAATGGAATGTTGAGGAAGTGAACTTTGGCGGAGATAGCATGCTCTTCGGCGATTCGGACCGGGTCAGTCCATTCGTAGAGCACGGTGATTCCCAACAAAATGGGGATAAACAGGATGCCCATCCATGGGATAACCAGTGCGGCGGCTTCGACAAAACGTCGAATAATCAAGCCCCAGACGCCGCTGGTGATGTGTTGCAGGGTGAGCAGAAACATGCTCCCTGCAGACAAGCCAAAGAAAAACAAGAAGGCAAACAGGTACGATTGGAGTACCTGGCTCGTCGAGCTGACCGCAATACCCACCACAGTGAGTGCGAGTGCGGCGCCGCCGACGATATATGCACGCTTTTGGACGGAGTCAAAAGTCGTACGTAATTGATCAGTCTGTTCTGCCACGGTTGTGTCCTTGCAGTTGGCACGGCCGAGGGATGCTCAGCCGTGCACTCACACTTACTTTTGTGCTGGTGGGTTCTTTTGCATCTCGCGAATGTACGCAATGATTGCCCAGCGGTCATCGACGATTTGTATACGATAGCCCGCAGGGAACATCGTGTACTTCGGATTGTCAGCGGTCTCAGGTTTGGTTGGGTCGTACTTCAGGTTCGCAACCCCATGGGTAATCGCGTTAAAGAAGTAGCCATCTGGTGCCTGGTCGAGCGTGAAGGATTCGTTTGCGACAACTTTGCCCTTCAACTGATCGACATAAAACAACGCTGGCATTTTCAAACCAAGGCCGCCCTTCGAGATTGGCCCCGCGGCGGGTCCTTTGCCATTGCCTTTTTCGCCGTGGCATGAAGCACAGTAAA
The DNA here is from genome assembly GCA_947462525.1 of Roseiflexaceae bacterium. Classification (GTDB taxonomy): domain Bacteria; phylum Chloroflexota; class Chloroflexia; order Chloroflexales; family Roseiflexaceae; genus UBA965. The sequence goes on from CANHPK010000138.1 coordinate 2,050, forward strand.
TCTTGTAGCGTGCTTCACCACGTGCAAGGACATTTGCATCGATGGAGATCGGATTGGTTGTTACGTATGCGGCGGTGGGGTCGCCACCTTCACGCCCGGTCGTGCGCGCGTCGATCTTGAGGCCCCCGCGTGAGACGGTGCCATCGATCAATGGGCGTGCGGACGAACCGTTTGCGAAGAAATCGCTCGCAGTCAGGGCTTTGTTCTTGGGCTGATCATACATGTCGAGGTGACATGCCGAAAAGAACAGCGCGAACAAGCCAAGTACCATGATTCGGGCGACCAATCGCCGAAGTGACGTTGCGGTTACTTGCATGTGCGGCTCACTCACTGAACTCGTTCACTGCTGTGGCTCCGAGCCCGGTGAGGATGCTCTTTGCCTTCGCAGCGTCGTATAAAGGATCACTCGTTTCGATACAGAGGAAGAACCCGTCCGTGGTTGCACGTTCGAACCCAGGTGCATTAAAGACCGGGTGATACGGCCGTGGGAAGCCACAGATCAGGAACAACCCAAAAACCGCGGCCAAGGCTGAGAACAGCACCATGCCCTCGAACGTGATGGGGATGAACGCAGGCCAGCTGAAGTGCGGGCGTCCGCCGATGTTCATGGGGTAGTCAACCAGGTTGACCCACGTCATGAACGCAAACAGTCCGCTCGAACCAGTCAGCCCACCGGCCAACACCAACCAAGGGAGGCGTGACGGTTTGTGACCAATGGCCACATCAAGGCCATGCACGGGAATAGGCGTGTATGCTTCGACTTTGGTATAGCCGGCATCACGAAGATGTTCTGCAGCATGGATGAGTGCAGATGAATCGGTAAACTCCGCCATAATCCCGTATGTGGCGGGTGCTTCCATTGCTGCTGTTGACGTTGCTTTAGACATGCATACCTCTCATAAGAACGGGTACGGAACGAATGTCCCGGTACCGTTACGCACCTGCGTGACCTGATTCTTCGTGATCTGCCGTGTGTGCAGTCGTCTTGTGCACCAAGTCGCGTACTTCGAAGATGGCAATCATCGGAATAAAACGAATGAAGAGCAAGAACAAGACAAAGAACAAGCCAAATGAGCCGATATACGTTGACCAGTCATAAAACGTAGGCGTATACGATGCCCATGACGACGGCAAGAAGTCACGATGGAGGCTCAAGACGATAATGACCCAGCGCTCGAACCACATACCCACATTGATCGCCATCGAGACGAAAAACAGGACGGGTAGGTTTTGTCGGAGCTTTTTGGACCATAACACCTGCGGAATGAGCACATTGAACAGAATCAACGACCAATATGACCATGCATAGGGGCCGGTAAAACGGTTGACAATCAAGTAGTACTCGTAGACGCTCGACGAATACCATGCATAGAAGATTTCGCCGAAGTACCCGTACGTCACAATCATGCCTGATGCAAGCATCACCTTGCTCATGACGTCGAAGTGCTTCATCGTAATGAGGCCTTCGAGCCCGAACCAACGGCGAATCGGAATCATCAGCACAATAACCATGGCGAATCCACAGTACACCGCGCCGGCGACAAAGTACGGTGGGAACACCGTAACGTGCCAACCGGGGAGCTGCGCGACTGCGAAGTCGAACGAAATGATTGAGTGAACGGACAACACCAGCGGTGTCGACAGACCGGCCAACAACAGAGAAGCGACTTCGTAACGCTGCCAGTGTTTGGCGGCACCGCGCCAGCCGAGGGAGGCCAAGCCGTAGAGGGTTTTGGCGATTGGGCTCGTGGAACGGTCCCGGAGCGTTGCAAGGTCAGGTACCAGCCCAACGAACCAGAACAACACCGAAACGGTGGCGTAGGTCGAAATGGCGAATACGTCCCATTCCAATGGGCTACGGAACTGTGGCCACATCCCCAACGTGCTTGGGTACGGCAAGAACCAGTAATCCAACCACGGACGACCCGTGTGGATCAGTGGATAAATACCTGCGCATGCCACAGCGAAAATCGTCATGGCTTCGGCAGCACGGTTGATCGATGTACGCCAATCCTGACGGAACAGCAACAAGATTGCAGAAATCAAGGTCCCTGCGTGCCCGATACCAATCCACCAGACGAAGTTGATGATGTCGAATCCCCATGCAACGGGGATGTTAATACCCCAGATACCGATACCCACGGTGAACAATGTCGCCAGCGAGTAGAGGTACAGCATGAGCAGCAAACCAGCTGCCACAAAGCCAATGATCCATCCCACTGGTGTCTTGAGCACCGGGAAGAGAACGATATCACTGATTTTGGTAGTCACGGAGTTGAGCGATTGACCCGGTGCCAACAGGCTATCGTACGTTTCGGTTACCGGGGGTTTGAGTTGCTTGGATGATTGCATCTGCTACTCCGTCTTTCCACTGAACTCGGGGTTCGGATTCGTCAGTCTGATCATGTAGCTCGTGCGTGGTTTGGTGTTGAGCGGATCAAGCATCGTGAACTTCGATTCGAGTGCTTTGAGCTGACTGACACGAGCCGAAGCGTCGTTGATGTTGCCAAACACAATGGCTTGTGATGGGCAGGCCTGCTGACAGGCGCTGACCACTTGACCATCGGTGATTTGACGATTTTCGCGGTCTGCGTCGATGCGTGCTTCGTTGATGCGCTGGACGCAGTACGTGCACTTTTCCATGACACCACGAACGCGGACCGTCACATCAGGATTGCGTTGCAACTTGAGTGATGGGGTCTCTTCGTCGACGTATTGGAAGAAGTTGAAGCGACGAACTTTGTACGGGCAGTTGTTTGAGCAGTATTTGGTGCCGACACAACGATTGTAGACCATCGAATTGAGGCCTTCGTCATCGTGAACGGTTGCTGCAACTGGGCAAACAATCTCACACGGGGCGTGTTCACAGTGCATACACGCGACCGGGATTTGATAAATGGACGGGCTTTCGACATCGCCTGAGAAGTATGTGTCGATGCGGATCCAGTGCATTTCGCGGCCGACCAAGACTTGCTCTTTGCCGACAATCGGGATGTTGTTTTCGGCTTGACACGCGACGACACAGGCATTACAGCCGTTGCAGGCGTTCAAGTCGATTTGCATGCCCCATTGGTAGCCCTTTGAGTAGTCGTATTCGGGGAAGAGCGAAATGATTTCGTGCTTCTTGTGACCCTCGTGATGCTCAGGATGCAAGAAATCTGCCAATGTTTTGGTTGGGTAGATATCTTGGTCGCGACCTTCGAGATTGGTGTGCTCTTGGGTAGTGGCGAGTTTGTAGTTTTCGGTCGTCTTTTTGACTTCGAGCCCCGTGCCATGCCACAGACTGTCTGAGCCGCGGAGCGTGTAGGCATTGAAGCCTACGCCGTCGCCGACTTTCCCTGCTTTGGTACGTCCAAAACCCAAGTGAACGACAACGGTGTTGTCGGCTTGGCCGGGGACGATCCAAATCGGTGCTTTGACCGTTCGTCCTTGGAAGGACAATTCGACCACGTCGGTTGC
>CANHPK010000139.1 GCA_947462525.1 Roseiflexaceae bacterium
CGCTTCGGTATCATCTGCTGTTTTCGGTTTGTCTAGACCATCTGCAAGAAGTTCAGCAATTGATTTTCCGAAGAGTAACTTGATACTGTCTTCGTCACCCTCTTTGATGAGATACCCGACATAGGTCTGCAATGCCGGGCCGAACAACACATCACCTTCGGTCTCTTGTCGCTGTGCTTCAGCACTGTCGCCAGCTAACACCGCATCAATCCAATCTATATACCGGTGCAACGAATTCAAAGTACGAGTATGCACAAAAACGCTGTCAACATCACATGATGGAGCATTAAATGATAATAAACTGTCACGTGCTTTGGTAAACACAACCAATTCTTCGTTGGGGAGCGCGTCATTGGTATTGATGAGTGCCGCAAAAATCGGCGCAAACTTCTGATTCCACGTCCGCAAGAGGATAGAGCAATCAGGTGTTGCGGTAGCGGGTATGGTGGGCATCAGAGTCGCAGTTGCGGGCGTATTCACTAATTGCGTTGCAACCACCAGTTCTTCAGTTTTTGTTGAAGCTCCCCCACAGCTCGTCATGACAAGCGCAATGACACAAACCAACCAAGTAATGCGATTCATTCTCAACTCCGTTACAACTAAGTTCCGTTATGACGTAATATTGGGTAGGTAACTACTTCAATGATGCACCTTTAGATCCCCAAGGCTTGCCAGAATTTACAGAATTAGCTTCCTTGAGAAGATGCCTCAATGTGTGCCTTTGCATGATCTAACTTACTGGAGCAATTTAAGGTTGTTCTGCTTTCGCCTCAGCTATAGTTTTGCCAAAAATCTGTTTGAAAACAGTGTCGTTATTTGAGTACATGAGATATGAAGTATATGTCCGCATCGCTGGGTCGAAAACTTCAAACAAGCTCGCTTCTACACGACGCATATCGGCAGTTCTTCCAGCACTCTTATAGTTGCGCCAATCAAAATAATGTGCGATTGCCAAGGCAAAACCTTCATTTACCTCAATAATCGTCGAACTGCAAGCCGGGGGTGGTGTGCCGGTTCCCATCTGTGTTTGCAACAATCGACCTACGTCGCTCTCGGATAGAGATAGCATTCGACCCTCCTGAATGCCCATCACGTGTGGAAATAATGTCACCACCGTCGGTGCGAATGAATCATTCCAACGTGCGATGAGTTCTTCGCAGGTAACTTCCTGAGTAGGTGTAGGTGGCACGGGCGTCTGCGTTGGTTGGAACGGATTCATTGCACTTAGATTTGCCCCACAGCTCGCGGCCATAAAACTGAACGCGCAAAACACCAGGTAAATTTTTTTCATTTGTATCTCCGTAATACAGAAGGTATATATCATAATAACGTAAACAAGTAATTTTTTCCACGGAATACCCCACCGACGAAACACAGCGTTATGTTTGCAAAATAAACCACGTACCGATATTTCACTCTTTTTCGCATTTCATTGTCAGAATCCAAAAAACGATGTACACGACTTTTCTAAGGTTATGGAGTATGGACAGGTCTTTATGCCAATACAGCGGTGTACCTCGCCCTTGCAGGACGTTGCATGACCGCATTGGTTCAGGGGCGACGCCGTCATTCTCCGCGGAGCTGGCTACGTCGCCCGCAGAAACAATCACACATACGTCGCCCGTAGATTCAAGTGCACGGATGTCGCCCTTGATTTTTCTACCCCTGTCACGCAGATGGACACCGTTCCTCTACCCATCCCCGTCATGCCCGCACACACCGGTGTGCGGGTACTCTGCGTGACCGTCCTTCTTTGTTTCTATCTCTGCACCAGTTCTTTAATTTCCCAAACAAGCTCAAATTGACCTATAATACAGGAGAAATTTTGTTGCAAATGGAGTTTTTTCATGCAAAAAGCAGACATTCGGGGCAAATGGGCGCTGGTAACCGGCGCGAGTCGCGGCATCGGCCAGCAAGTCAGCCGTGGGCTGGCATCGTACGGGTGTAATGTCGTGTTGCATAGCCGTCAGACCAGCGGCACCGATACATTGGCCGCCGAGTTGCGCGCAATGGGCGTGCAGGTCCTGCAGGTCGCAGCCGAGTTGTCCGATACCTGCGACGTGGACGAGCTCATCACCAAAGTCCTCGCCGAGACGCCGGGCATCGACATCGTCTACAACAACGCCGCCATCATGACGCCGTATCGTGGCGAATGGCTCGATGTGCCAGCCGACGACTTCCACAAAAGCTTCGACGTCAACGTGGTTGCCCTCGTCCGCATCTGCCACGGCTTCATCCCGGGCATGAAGGCCCGCGGCTGGGGTCGCATCGTCAATGTGACCTCGGGTATCCAAGACCAGCCACAGCTGATTGCCTACTCGATTTCGAAGGCTGCCGTCGACAAATTTGTGACCGACACCGCCAGCCACATCAAGGGCAACGGTATTCTCATCAATCTGCTCGATCCAGGCTGGTTGCGCACCGATTTGGGCGGACCAAACGCACCAAACTCCGTCGAATCGGTCCTCCCCGGTGCACTGGTACCGGTGTTGGTCGATGACGGCACGACGGGCCATTTCTTCCGCGCGCAGGACTACGTCGGTCAGACGTTGTAAGGCACCTCGCCCCTCAACAACAGTACGGGCGAGGTGTACCTCGCCCCTGTCATTCTCCAAGATGGAATTCCCAGGCGAGATATTCATGCCGCGCTAAGCGGGGTACTCCCCCGCCAAAACACCGAGACGGGCGAGGTCGTCATGCCCCGCGGAGCGGGGGTACTCGCCCGCAGTTTTTTCCAAAACCCCGCCCAAAAATTCAACATAATGCCATACGACGCCCGCATGCCCACAACATCATTGGCATCCGCTTTTCCGATTGGTGACCTCTCTTTTTCCTCCCTCTCTCTGTGCCTCTGCGTGGTCGTGCCCTTTTCGGCTGCGTGATCGTTCCTGTTATTTGTCCATACAAAAACTCCCCACCGTTTGGTGAGGAGTTTCAAGTGGTGCGCCGCGATGGACTCGAACCATCAACACACTGATTAAGAGTCAGTTGCTCTACCATTGAGCTAGCAGCGCCCGCAACGAATACAATAATACCATCAAGAACTTGAGAATGCAAATCTTCAGAACAAATTGATAATTGCACCTTTTCTGGTGCAATCTGGTACGATGAACACGTACTATCGTGCGTCTGGATAGTCGAATTGAGTGAAAGTTGTCAGCAATGACTTGGGCACCAACCATTCTACGCATCCGCGATATCTCCATCAAAATGCATGTCACCTTCCTCCTGCTCCTCGCGTTCGAAGCCTGGATCTGGAGCACGCACGGCCTCACCGGTATCGCCTTCGGCGTCGGTCTGACCGTTCTGCTGTTTGCCTGTGTCGTCTTGCACGAGCTGGGCCATGCCTTTGCTGCCCGCACCGTGGGCATCCCCGTGCGCGAGATTCTCCTGCTCCCCATCGGTGGGATTGCATATTTGACCCGAGCCCCAAAATCCCCCCGCGACGAACTCTGGATTGCCGTCGCCGGTCCGCTGGTCAACGTCGTGATTGCACTCTGCTTGCTCCCGTTTGTGGGGGTGTCGGCGACGTTTGTTAACTTCCCCGGCCCCGAATCAGCACCGAGTGTCTCGTTGTTGCTGACGGGGCTCTACTCGGCCAATGTGATGCTCGTGTTGTTCAATCTGCTGCCGGCGTTCCCGCTCGACGGCGGGCGCATCCTCCGTGCCGGACTGGCGATGTTGCTGTCAGAACGCACGGCAACGACCTATGCCACCGTCATCAGCCAAGGCGTTGCAGCTGTCATCGGGACCATTGCCGTGATGAGCGGCCAGATCTTTCTCGCAGTGACCGCGTTGTTCATCTTTTTTAGTGCCGGCAACGAACGCGGCGAGTCTCGTGCCCGCAGCCTGCTCGAATCGCGCCTGGTCGGCGATGCCTACAATCGCATGGCCGTCACGTTGTCCCCCGCCGATCGGACCAGCCGTGTGGTAGACCTCATTTTGACGTCGTACCAACCCGATTTCGCCGTCGTCCAAGGCAATACATTGCTCGGCATTGTCACGCGCCAACACGTGCTCGAAGCGCTCGCCGCCGAGCCGGCCGATCAGTATGTCGCTGCTATCATGAACCGCGATTTCGTACGTGTCGCACACACCATGTCCCTCGACGAAGTCCGCTCCACGATCGGCGCTGCATCGGATGATGTGGCTGCAGTGTACAGTGGCAAAGAGTTCCTCGGACTCGTCAGCCTGGTCGACATCGACGAAGCATTAGCCGTCATCGATTATGTCGACCGGAACAAATCACTCAGCCCAGCGTTGTAGCTTGCTTCGTGTCCACAAATGCGCAGTTTTTGTTTGCTATACTAGCGTCATACACTTCTGTGTGACCACCGAGGGACCATGCTACTCATCGATCTCGACCCGCATCAGATAACCGTCGAACACGATACCCTGCGCGAAGACGTCGGTGACGTCAGCGGTTTGGCCGCTACGATTGCCGAACAGGGCATGCTCCAACCCTTGGGCGTTGTCCAGCAGAGCGACGGAGGCTACCAGCTGCTGTACGGTTTGCGGCGTCGGACTGCTGCAATCCAGCTCGGCATGCCCACGGTGCCGTGTTTGGTGTTTGCCGACGAGGCCGAACGCAACCTCGTACGCCAACTCACCGAAAACCTGCAGCGCCGCGACCTCAACGACCTCGAACAAGCCAATGCTTTTGCCCGGTTGCGCAGTCAATTCGCCCGAGCGACCCCCGATGCCGACGAGGGCACCCTCGACGAGGCAGTCGGGCAAACGGTAGGGTTGTCGGCACGCACCGTGCGTCGCTATTTGGGGTTGCTCGACCTCGATGTGAGCATCCAGTCGTTCCTCCGGACCGGGCAGCTGACCGTCACCCAGGCACAGCATCTGCGTCGCATCGGCAACGAACAAACCCGTATCGAACTGGCCCGTACCGCTGTCGACGAGGGCATGTCGGCGGCCGAACTGAGCCGTTTGGCCAGTTTTTTTGCGGCCAATCCCGACGAGTCATTAGACAGCGCCATACAATCCTTCCAGCAGCCCAAAGCGGGCATGGCAGGAACACCGGGGTTTGGTGGCATGCCTATGGGAGATGACACCGGCTATCTCCCACCCGAGCTCCACGAATTCGAGCTCGCTGCCCCACAACCAGCGCTCCACGGCAGCGACGCGGGTGCGTACTTGGCAGATGACAGTGTGATGGGCAGCTCCAAGATCCGCCAAGCCAAAATCAAATCACTCGACCACATGGTCGACGAAACCGATCGGCTGCTCCGGGTCTTTGCAGAGGGGCAACTCCAGCGTTGGCTCGACCGAGACGAAAACGCACCGATCAAAGTCGGCATGATGATTGTGCATCTCCGGCGCCTCCTCAAGGGGTTGAACGACGTGGTGCAGAGTGAACAATGGGCTATTGACATCGATGAATGAGGTGGCACATGACGAATCGTCCCAGTGGGGTACGGCGGAGCTCCAAACAGACCTTTCGGCGCCGCTTGGTGATTTTTCGTTCCCTCTTTCGCGAACCC
>CANHPK010000140.1 GCA_947462525.1 Roseiflexaceae bacterium
ATTGGTCCCGACCGATGTCGAGTACATGGCCGGTGCCGAGAACGTACTCCGCATTGCCGAGAAACGCCTGCCAGACCTCATCCGCTGGGCAGATCACATCTACGTTGCAGCGGGGAGCCCAGTCGTTAGTGCATTGCGGCATATCATCCGGCAAACCCGCTTGCGTGCCGGCAAATCACTCACCGCAGTCGCGGTAACGCTCCCCATGCCGTGTGCGAGTCAGTCGTGCCAGCAGTGCAGGGTCCAAACACGAAGCGGCCCGCGCTTGGCGTGCCAAGTCGGGCCGTGGTTTGATATGCAGTCATTGGCCTGAGTGCCAATCGTGCGCTAGATGATAATCCCGCGCTTCCGGACTTCTTGTTGCTTTGCTTTGCGGAACAGTTCGTCATAATTGACACGGCCCATCGAAATTTCGTAGCGCAATTTCGATTGCAGGAGCTCATGCAATTCACTATCGAGGCGTTCTTCTTGCATCAACTCGTCGGTCATGATTTCGACGATGGCCACACGCAATTCTGCATCGTCGGATTCGAACAACACCCCATCGGTGTCGGCCAATACATCGACCAGTTGCTCTGCATAGTGTGTGACTTTGCTCGGTGAAATACGCATCCGTACGCTCGCATTCTTCCCGCTCGTCATGTACTTGTGAACACCAATGCGGGTAGGCATAGTCTATGTGGTAATCTGACATCCGTCAATCATTCTGTCTGGGAGCATCATGGAACGGCACGAATACGACACGATGGCACTCGTCGAACGCAATCATTGGTGGTATGTGGGGATGCGTCGGATTGCCGCAACCCTGATTGCTCGCATCCCAACACCACGCCTGATTGTCGATGCCGGTTGTGGTACTGGCGGCAATCTGCGTTGGCTTGCCCAATACGGCAGGTGTATCGGCTTTGATATGAGTCCCGATGCACTTTCCTATGCGCACAACGCCGGTGACGACGTCTTGCAAGGGAGTATCGATGCCATCCCGGTCGCATCGGCCAGCGCTGATTTGGTCACGAGTTTTGATGTCATCTATCACCGAGCGGTGCGCGACGATGCGGCGGCAGTCCGTGAGTGTGCCCGCATTATCAAACCCGGCGGATACTTCTTGTTGCGCGTACCCGCCAACGATTGGCTCCGTGGCCATCACGATGAGCGCGTCCACACCGCGCGCCGATACAGACACACACAAGTGACGCAGCTCTGTGTACAAGCAGGTCTCGAGGTCAAGGTAATCAGTTATGCCAACACCGTGCTCTTCCCTGTTGCAGTGCTCCAGCGCATGCGCGAACACGGCAACGGCCAGCTTGACGCACAATCCGATTTGACTGCACCGTCACCAGTTGTCGATTTCATCGGGCGCGTCGCCCTGACCGTCGAATCTCGGTTGTTGGCAATTGGCGTGCGGATGCCCTATGGAGTATCATTAGTCTGCCTGGCGCAACGACCGCTGGCGCACACACAAGACGGAGTGCATGATGCTACAACAGCTGCTTGACACAATTGCACGGCAGCCGGCGGTATGGGACGCCTTTCGTTCTGTCGCCGAATTCGGGTTCACCGCAGACTACAAAGTCATCGAGCGCGAACTCAACCCCTTTGGTGGCGACCAACAGCGACGCTTTCTCGATTTTGGGTGTGGGACCGGCCAATTCGCACGGTGCTTCCCCGCTGATCGCTACTATGGCTTCGATATTGCCCCGCACTATGTCAGTCATGCCCGCCGCCAGACCCCACATCGCCTGTGCGTGATGAATGGCACTGCAGTAGGGTTTGCCAGCGATACATTCGACGCAGCCCTCATCATGGGCGTCTTTCACCACCTCGATGACGCCACCGTCATCGCTTGCGTCCAAGAGCTCCATCGGATGCTTCGCCACAACGGCACGATTTTGATGCTCGAAGACATCCCCACCCAAAACCCACTCAATCTCGCCGGCCGCGCAATGCATTGGCTCGATCGTGGCGACAATATTCGCACCGTTGCGCACTATCAGCAGCTCATGGAGCCATACTTTAGCATTCAACACAGTAGTACCATTTTGAGTGGTATTTGTGACCTTGGCGTCTATGTGATGACCCGCAACACCGCTCCCACGCACGCCTAGCGCACTCGACCGACCATCGTGTGCCAATCCAGCACAGAATCGAGGGTCCCGTGATCGAATTCCGCTCTGTCAGCAAATCCTATGGCAAAACGCACGCGTTGGTGTCACTGTCGTGTGTCATTCCACGTGGTGCAACCGTCGGATTGATCGGCCCCAACGGTTCGGGCAAAACTACCGCGCTCCGGCTTTTGACGACCCTCATTACCCCATCAAGCGGCGACATCATCGTCGACGGGATATCGGTGTGTGCGGATCCCACGCACGTGCGCCAACGCATCGGATACATGCCCGACACCTTCGGCGTCTACGAGTCGATGACAGCCACCGAATACCTCGATTTTTATGCACGGTGCGGCACCATGGCGCCGGCGCAACGCAGCGCAATTATCCCGTCGATGTTGGCGCGTGTCGGATTATCTGACGCCGCACAGACCGCAGTCATGAGCCTCTCACGCGGGATGGCCCAACGGCTCAGCCTCGGGCGCGCACTGCTCCACAATCCCGACATTCTCGTGCTCGACGAGCCGGCCAGCGGCCTCGACCCGCGCGCACGTATCGAACTCCGGACCCTGCTGCACGCCCTCCACGACGAAGGCAAAACCATCTTCATCAGCTCGCACATCCTGTCAGATTTGGCAGACCTGTGCACGCATATGCTCATCCTCGAGCACGGCAAAACCGTTGCATACGATACATTGGCAAACATGACCCGCTTCACGCAGCAGCAATCCATCAGCGTCGCACTGACCCATCCCGCACCAACAATCATCGACGTCGCAGCGACGTGTGGGTATAGCGCACATCAAACCGCGACTGATCTGTTGCGGTATGACCTGACCGGTAGCACCCACGCTGCCGACCGCGCAGCTTTGTTGCGTGCACTGCTCGCTGCCGATATCGCAGTGCATACCTTCGCCCCCCAAGAAGCAGCACTCGAGCAGGCTTTTCTGCAGATGACCAGTACTGATCAACACATGCAGGAGACCCCCCATGCGTGATATCAATCCCGTCCTGCTACGCGAATTGCGCGGCAGATTGCGTACTCCACGCTCGTATTGGCTGTTGTGCGGTGCGTTGTTTCTGGTCAGCAGCATCTCGCTACTCATCTACAGTGCCGAATACGCCTCGATGAACGGACAACCCACGTTTAATGGGAGTTCCGGCCACACCGTTTTTCTCTCTTTGGTCGTCACGGCCCTCGTCGTGGTCACCGCGATTGCACCCATCATGGCTGCCGGGAGCATTTCCGGTGAACGTGAACGGCAGACGTTTGATTTGATTGTCCTCACGCAGCTGCGCCCCATCGACATCGTTTTGGGCAAAACCGCTGCAACATTTGCCTATTGCCTGCTGTTTGTGACGGCATTAACACCGTTTATGGCGATTACCTTCCTCATTGGCGGGGTCGACGTCGGTGAACTCGCCATGATGTATATCGTCATTATGTCGACTGCGCTCCTCTACACCTGCATCGGCGTCTACTGGTCGACACGGACCCAGACGGCCATCACTGCTACGGGCTACGCGCTCGCGACCATCCTGGGTATGCTCTTGGTCCTTCCGGTATTGGTGCTCGTCCTCCCAGAGGTATTGCCTGGTTGGATCGCCGACAGCACGACCACATGGCGTCAGCTGATGCTCGCCATACACCCGTTCGCAACCATAATCTTCACCCAAGATGCGATCCGTACATCCACTGTGTGGACCAATCAATACACCATCTTTGGCGTCACCATCGCGGGTCCTGCGATGTGGGTGATGTCGGTCGCGGTGTCGTGGTTTTGGAGCTGTGTGTGTAGTATTTTGAGCATTCGTCGGCTCACCCCTCCCACCAGCAAAGGAGCATCCTAGTGCGCCATCTTCTGCTTTTCTGGGTGGTGCTCGGGCTCGCTGCGTGTGCCGCACTACCCGTACCCACGACACAACCGAGTGCCACCCCGGCGGCACTGGTCCCCACGCTCAATACAACACCAGATATCGACCCGACCGAACCTGCGCCTACCACGCAGCCGGTCACCCCTACCAGTGGCGCACAAACAGTGCCTACAGGGGGCGAGATTCTCGCCCTCAGTGGCGGGGATTTGGTTGGTGTATCGGTCGCAGATCAAAGCCGGCGTACCATCCTGAGCGGTGTTGCTGACTTTGTGGCTGCGCCGGACGGGCAGCGGATAGCGGCTATTCGTGGGCTTGGCGCTGCCGGAGAGCTATGGACCGTCTCCCGTGACGGCACCGCAGCACAACAACACACCGACGACCAACGCTCATTGGCAGGCATCGTCTGGCTCCCCGATAATAGCGGGATTGTGTATGCAGCCAGCACGACGGACAGTACCGATCGGTCGTCGTGGCTCGCTTGGGCGGCGTTTTGTCGGCAATCCACGATTATCAAACGCGTGTGGGATGACCCGCGTGAAATCCCAATGGGTGAGGGCTGCGATCCCGCCGTGTCACCCGATGGCAAACGCATTGCCTATGCAACCCGGCCGACCCGGAGCGACACATCGGCAGCTGACCCCGGCGAAACCGCCGGCAACACCATTCACCTCATCAACCTGGCAGGCCAAAACGGCTGGGATCCGGTCAGCGCCACCGGTGCCGAGCCTGGCCAACCCGGTCAAGGCCTTGTTGTCTATGGCCCCATCTGGTCGCGTGACAGCCGCCAGCTCATGGTCAGCGTGTTCATCGGCAATCGGGTCGAGACCGACATCAACTTGCTGACCCTCGTCGATGCGTCGACTGCCGCACAACTCCTCCTCGGGACATCGGCAGGTTGGAACCGAGCGGTCACACCATCGCCGGACGGATTAACATACAGCATCACAGCACAAAACACCGGCAACGCACGCGGTTCTATGGGCTGGGACACTTGGCAAACAACGGTTATGGATGTCGCTGGCACGCGCGAGATGTATCTGCCTGACGGAACGTACACTGCAACGGGCAACCCCGTCGGCGAGACATTGGTGCGCGGCCAATTTGCCGCCTGGCAGCCCGACGGTCAGGCATTGGCGGTGGTATTGCCACCCGATTGGGACCCTGCCATCGCACCCAACGAAGACTATGGCCGCGTCGACGAACCCGGCGCGCTCTGGCTGTGGTCGGTGGGGGGGATCCCATCCGCACAAACAAGCTCGCCGATCGACGCAGGATCACCCATCCAATGGCTCCCCTAATCGGGTGACCTCTGTCCATGGGTCGTTTTGCCCGGCCACGATGCGTTCTTGTGTGTACGGCGCTAACGCAAACGCCAGCCGCCAGCGCGGTGTTGCCGGCTCGAGGCGGACAATCCCGGCACACGCAAATTCGTGTTGCACGCCAGTAGCAGACCAGACGATCCAGGCCAAATCCGGTTGGTGTGCGACGAATGCAATGCTACGGTG
>CANHPK010000141.1 GCA_947462525.1 Roseiflexaceae bacterium
CCCGTTCACTGATGCGCAATGCGATCCGTGCATGGCGCGCTGCATCTGCACCATTGCCTTGCAGGAGCAAATGATAACCGAGATTGTTGTGTGCCAAGATGTGCCAAATCTGGGTGTGGGGATGCGGGTGTTCTTCGGCGGCGCGGATTGCATCGCGATAACGGGCTACCGCAAGCGTCAAGTTCCCTTGCTGAGCAGCTATCCCACCTTGTTCGAAGATTATCCGCGGCAACACATCATATGCTGCCTGTTCGGTGCAGCGTGCTTCTGCAGCAGCCAAATACGCTGTCGCAGCGTCGAGCGCAACGCCAGCGAGTGAATACGCCGTTCCACAGATGAAGTGCGCATGCAGTGCAATCGATGGATCGGGATGATTCGTGAGTGGTTCGGCAATAGCGATAGCGTCATCATAGCGGGCAGCAGGGAGCGCACTCCGTGCCATTGCAAGCCGTGCTTCGTCGGCGACGCGCCCATCGTTGCTCTCGTCGTGTTCGATTACCTGGTGCAATGCGTCGGCGGCACCTGATTCGTTCCCGGACCATACCAACATGTCGCCTAGAGCGAGCCATCGTCGTGCGTGTTGTGCGCTGGGTGCCGCGCGGAGCGCCATCCGCATGTAGTGCTCTGCTTCAGCCCACGCCCCTAACCCGTAGGCATTCTGTGCGGCAGCATCTGCGTGTGGTAGTGCGCGATCAATAAGCCCTGCAGCAGCAAAAAAGTTCGCGACCCTGGCGTGATCGACCGGTTGCTGGGTGGAGAGCACCGTGGCAAATTCGCGATTGAGATGATTGAGGGTAGCGGGACCAGCACTCGCTTGAATACTTTCGACGGTCAGCGGGTGATCGAAGCGTGCGTGTGTCCCACCGACGATGCGGACTATCCCATGGTGCACGAGTTCATCACAGGCACGGACCGCAGCGTGCTCGTCGAGGTGGGCAATCTGTGCGCAGAGATGATACTCAAATGCGCGTCCTGCGACTGCACCTGCTTCGGCTAAACGGCGCGCGTCGTCGCTGAGCGATGCAATGCGTGTGGCTGTGAGTGCACGGATTGCGTCTGGCAGTTCGAGGCCTGACGGCGCCGAGTCTCTGGCAAACGCGACCACCATAAACGGATTGCCTTCGGCGCGTTCGATCGTCTGTTCGCTCAGCTGTGCGTTGTGCGTATGCGCCAGTTGTGTGCTTTCGTGCATGTTCAATGGCTGTAGCGTCACGGTGGTCAATCTACCGACACGATCTGCGTGGTTGAGTAACTGTTGCACATGCGCGGGCAATGCGCCGGGACGGAGTGTCATGCAGATGAGCCAGCTCGCATCGAGGGAGCGCCGCTTGAGCGCAACAAAAACCCGCGCAGATGCATCGTCGAGCCATTGTGCATCATCGAGAAAGAGCGCAATACGCTGTTCTTGGGCGACGTGCTGAAGCAAGAGTGCGATTGCTTCCGGCAATCGCGAATCCGAGCCGTCGCGGGGGATTGCGTCTGGTTCACCGCCGGGGAGTTCTGGCCAGAGCCGCCGGAGTTCTGCCTGCCACACGGCTGGCAAAATGGCATGGCTCCGGAGCTCTTGCCAGCGCGGGGCAGCAAATAATGTCCGCAGGGCACGACTGAGTACGTGATACGGCAAGAACTCGTCGCCTGCATACGCAACTGCATGCACAATAATCGCGTTGCTCCGGCGGAGGTACTCTTGGGCGAGTCGCGTTTTCCCAATCCCTGGGGCACCCGTCAATAGCACTACCCGACCATCCCAGGACTGACCATGTAGGATTGTCAGCTCGGCATGTCGTCCGATGAAGGGATCCGTCGACGGGACCTGTCCTGGCTCGCCAGGGAGAACAAACCGATCGGTGACAATGTCGTGGTACAACGCAGTCGTTGCGGGGAGCGGTGGGACCCCGAGTTGATCGTCGAGCGCATGTAGCAATGATTCGTAGCACGCAATTGCAGCGGCCCGATTATTGACCCGCATGTGTAATTGCATCGCATACTGACTGATTTCTTCGCGCAACGGTTCGTACTGTATCGCAGCAGTTACCGCCTGTACTGCGCGTTGCAACCGACTATTGGCGGCCAACCAATGACTGTGTTGCAATAGGAGGTCGGCAATGCGACGGCGCCACCGACTGCGTTCACTGTCGACCCATGCCTCGATTGCATCGATGCCGCCGCTGTCGAGTTCAGCGCAGAAGTTCCCCGGTGCGCTATCGAGCAACGAATCGGTGTGTGCATCACCGGGTTGTGCATGGTGCAGGAGTCGGGTGTCGACGGGTACGTCTGGGTGTAGTCGAATCGTCTGGAGGTCGGTAACGAGGATGGGGCCACAGGCAATTTTGATGTGATGCAATGCAGTGCGGAGCATCTGCCGTGCGGTGTCGGGTGCATCGTCTGGCCAAAATACCGACATACACCGCTCTCGACTCAATGCATCGCTCTGTGATGCGATGAAAAACACCAACAAGCGAGCGCGGCGGCGGAGCACGATGGGTGCGCCGTCGCTCCGGTGTATCTGTGCATTGCCCAACAGTTGTATGCGCACGGGGACCATGTATTCTATCCGCTTGGATGGGTATGCAAAAAAGTTGAAGCGCGGAGTGCGTCAAAAAAACGCAGGCGCACATTTGCATACTAACCCATGCACACGTTTTCGTCAGACGTATTGGCTAGAGTTCGTAATTACGGCGACGGGCGACGTCTTCTTTGTGTTTGCGCCGCAAGACGTCACGTTCGGTCGCTTTCAGGACGCGTGAGTATGTGTCCAAGATTTTTTCGACTTCTGCGTCGATGTCTTCTTCGACTTTGAGGTCAGCAGTGATGAAGTCGACAATCGCACGTATACGCGCGCCGCGGGCAGCAGCTGGTTTGACTCCGACCGGGTCCCGGTAGCGGACCAAATCGCGTGCCACGAGTTCGTCGTGGATTCGCTCGGCAATGCGGAAGATTTTTTCTTCGCTCAGGCGCATGACGCACCTCCTTCCCTCTCGGTTTATTATACGTTAATCAATTCACGCTACTATACAGGTATCCACGAAGTACTTGTAATGAACGGAGACCGTTCCATGTCACATATTCCATCGTCCGAAATAACGCCAGAACAGCTGTTTTGGCAACGCCGTCGTATGTTTGGCCTGCCGATGATCGCTGGTGCTTCTGCGGTCCTGGCCGCGTGTGGGTCTGCCGCACCGGTCAGCCAAGAGCTTCCTGCTGCGCCCGAAGCCCCAACGACGACCGGTGCAGTCGTCGGTCCGAGTGATGAATTGGGCAATACGTTGACCCCCTACGAAACCGTCACGGGCTACAACAACTATTACGAATTTACGACCGACAAAGAACGGGTCAAAGACGTCGCCGCAGGATTTGTCACATCGCCGTGGAATGTCGTCGTCGATGGTCTCGTCGCCAAGCCGCGTACCTTTGGCCTCGAGGATCTGCAGGCACTCCAAGCCGCAGAACGCATCTATCGGCTCCGCTGCGTCGAAGGCTGGTCGATGGTCGTGCCGTGGTCGGGATTTCCCCTGCATGCGTTGCTCAAACTCGTCGAGCCAACCGCCACCGCCAAATATGTACGGTTCGAGACCCTCAACGATGTCACACGGATGCCGGGCCAAAGCGAGCCCTGGTATCAATGGCCATATGTCGAAGGGTTGCGTCTCGATGAAGCGATGAACGACTTGACCCTGATGGCCACTGGCGTCTACGGAAAACCACTACCCGCCCAAAATGGTGCACCACTGCGGTTGGTTGTGCCCTGGAAGTATGGCTTCAAGAGCATCAAAGCAGTCGTCCGCATCACGCTGACCGACACGCAACCGACATCATTGTGGATGGCTGCCGCGCCAGACGAATATGGCTTTTTTGCCAACGTCAACCCGCGGGTTGACCACCCACGCTGGTCGCAAGCCGACGAACGCCGTATCGGTGAACTCGGTCGTCGCCCTACCCTTGTATTCAACGGCTACAAAGATCAGGTTGCCTCGATGTATACCGGCATGGATCTACGAAAGTTCTATTGATGACTGCTACGCGCCCGCGTCTACCGACATACATCGTCTTGCTGCTCTGTGTCGCGCCGTTCCTGTGGTACAGCGGGGTCGTGATCATACGAGGGGTTCCACGGGATCCCATTGCAGCCTTGACATCCTGGAGCGGCACAGCTTCGTTACTGCTCCTGGTTGCAAGTCTTGCCATCACCCCGTTGGTACGGAGGGCAGGGCTCAAGGCGATTGCACCCTGGCGTCGACCGCTCGGTGTCAGTGCTGGTTTATATGCACTCGCACACACCCTGGTCTACCTCGGCCTCGATTATGGGTGGGCGTGGTCGTTCATATGGGTGAACATCAGTAGCAAGCGCCATCTCATCGTCGGTACGGTGTCGATGGCACTGTTCATACCATTGCTCATCACGTCGACCCGCGGTTGGCAACAGCGCCTCGGTGCACGGTGGAGAAAACTACATTTCCTCGTCTACCCGGCTGCCATTGCCGCAGGTCTGCACTTCCTCTGGTTGGTCAAAACCGACATTCGCTGGCCAGTGGTGTGCCTCGTCGCCATTGGTGTGTTGTTCGCCCTGCGGCTCAGACGCCGCGCCATCGC
Source organism: Roseiflexaceae bacterium (assembly GCA_947462525.1). Lineage (GTDB taxonomy): Bacteria > Chloroflexota > Chloroflexia > Chloroflexales > Roseiflexaceae > UBA965. The sequence goes on from CANHPK010000141.1 coordinate 4,591, forward strand.
ATCACGATGAACGCAGCGGATTTGTGAAATGTACGCGTCTGTAGTGTTTTGACGAGACACCGATTCCACCATGGATTACTGCTGGAGGTACCGTATGCCGACATCCCCCATTGAAGCCTGCATATTTGATCTCGATGGGACCGTGTATCTCGGCGATACAGTCATCCCAGGCGCGGTCGCAGCCATCGCGGCACTCCAGCAGGCAGGCATTCCGGTACGGTACTTTTCCAATAACCCCACCAAAAATCCGCTCGCGTACCACGCCAAACTCACCAACCTCGGCTTTACGGTGAGTGTCGAACACATCCTCACATCGGCTATTGTGATGCGCGATTGGCTGTTGCAACAACCACAATCACCGACCGTCTTTCCCATCGCCGAGCCTGCGCTCTGGGAGTTGCTCCACGACGCAGGCATCCGCACCAGCACCAATCCAACCGACATCGACTACGTGCTGGCATCGTTCGATCGCACCTTTGACTACCCCAAACTCCAAATCGCCTTCGACGCGATGCGCGCCGGTGCGACCTTGATCGCCACCAACCCCGACAAGTACTGCCCTGTGCCCGGTGGTGGTCAGCCCGATTGTGCCGCTCTGATTGCGGCAATCGAGGCCTGCACCGATACCCGTTTGGCGTTCACTGCCGGCAAGCCGTCGGCACTCGCCGCACAGACGGCTGCTGCACGAGTCGGCGTTCCAATCGAACGTTGCGTGATGATCGGTGACCGACTCGAAACCGATATCACCATGGGCGCAGCCGGTATGCAAACTGCCCTCGTGATGACGGGTGCTACCACGCCAGAAGTGTTGGCCACCTGGGACGGCCACCGTCCTGATGCCGTCTATCCGTCGGTGGTCGAATGTGTGGCTGCCGTGCTGGCAC
>CANHPK010000142.1 GCA_947462525.1 Roseiflexaceae bacterium
GCCAGCTCGACACTGGCAGTGACGTACACCTCGAGCACGCCGTCGGTATGTACGGTGACGAGCGCCGGCACGGTGACCATGGTGTCGTTCGGCACGTGTACGATTACGGCCGCCCAAGCGGGTGGTGTCAGTGGTGGTACGAGCTATGCGGCTGCCACGAGTGTGACGCAGTCGTTCACCTCGCGTCGGTTGCAGACGATTACCTTCACGGTCCTGAGCGACAAAAGCATCATGGAGCCGGCATTCACGGTGAGCGGCAGTACGACATCGGGGCTGCCGTTGACATTTACGACCAGCACAGCGAGCATCTGTACAGTGACCAGCAGTGGCACGGTGACGTTGGTTGCAACCGGGTTGTGCACCATCGAGGCAGCCCAGGCGGGTGGTGTGTCGGGCGGGATTACCTATGCGGTAGCGACGCCAGTGACGCAGTCGTTCATGATTCGGACCATCCAGACCATTACGTTTGCACAACCCGCAGACCGACCAAGCACGGCAGCATCGTTCAGCATCGGCGCGACGGCCAGCTCGGGGTTGCCGGTGACGTACGAGTCGAACACGCCGAGTGTGTGTACGGTGACGAGCAGCGGTACGGTGACCTTGGTGACATACGGCACGTGTACGATTGTGGCGAAACAAGTGGGTGGGATTAAAGACGGCACGACGTATGATGCTGCATTTGATGTGTCACGGACATTCAACTCGTTGCGTAATCAGACCGTGACATTTACGATGCCCACCGACCGTGTCTACACGGCAGCAGATTTTCTGCTGACTGGGAGTGCGAGTTCGACATTGGCGGTGAGTTACTCGACCACGACGCCGACGATCTGTACGGTGAGCCCGACGGGTACTGTTGACCTGATCGCCCCTGGGACCTGCACGATCAATGGCGTCCAAGCAGGTGGCACTGCAGGCGGTATTGTCTATGCGGCGTCGCCGGTTTTGACTCGGTCGATGACCGTGAACCCTGTGCCGCAAACGGTCTCTATGCCGACCATCCCCGAGAGCCACGAGTATCAGGGTGGCGTGGATCTGGTAGGGACGACCACATCAGGGCTCGAAATCACCTACACGAGCACAACCCCGACCGTTTGTACGGTGACCGGCAAGCGTGTCACGTTTGTGGGTGTCGGTAAGTGTAGTATCAAGGGATCACAGGCCGGTGGGACACGTGGCGGCATCATCTATGGTGCGAGCCCTGACCTGACGCGCGAGTTCTTTGTGACCAACTACACGGCAACCCCGACGGTTACCCCGACCAACACCCGGACCTTCACGCCGACGCTGACCCCCACCCCCATTCCGTTCTTGATGAAGAAGGGTGCGGTCGGTGCGTCGTTTGTGCTCGGGTTGTTGCAAAACGGGACATTGATTACCTGGGGTATGAACCGCGAGTTCCAAGCGAATATCCCACCATGCTGTGGCAGTGGAATTGACGACGTGGCAGTGGGGACCAACTTCGCACTGGCGCTCAAGGGTGGCCGTGTGTTCGGCTGGGGAGCCAACACCAAGGGGCAACTCAAGTTCCCAGCGTCGACCGCACGCAATATCACATCGATTGCTGCAGGCGGTGCACATGGGTTGGCATTGAACAAGACGGGCCAAGTCGTCAGCTGGGGTGACAACGGCTTCAAGCAAGCGCTGGTACCCAAAGGGTTGAAGGGCGTCACACAAATTGCCGGTGGCACCAACCACTCGTTGGTCCTGACCTCAACGGGGCGCGTGGTGGCATGGGGCAGCAACGCGTCGAGTCAAGCGAAGCCACCGACGACACTGAGCAACGTCATCCAGGTTGCTGGTGGGCTCGACCACTCGTTGGCACTCAAGAACGACGGCACGGTCGTCGCCTGGGGTGGCAATGCGTTCGGTCAAGCGTCAGTGCCTGCCACGGCCATCAATGTCAAGCAGGTCAGCGCGGGAAACCAGTTCTCGCTGGTGGTGCAGAACGACGGTACCGTCTTTGGTTGGGGCCGCAACGACAACAACGTCTATGTGATCCCACCCGAATACACCGACATATACACTGTGGCGGCAGGCTATGCCAACACCATCCTCGGCTTGCGGAACGGGCGCGTGATCGTCATCGGTGACCAGACAAACGGCATCGACGCCTCGCGCACACCGACCAAGACGGCCACTCCGACTCCTTGACCATGCACCTACGTGCATGGCCATAGACGAAGTAATCTGCGTGCATGGTCATAGACGAAGTAATCTGCGTGCATGGTCATAGACGAAGTAATCTGCGTGCATGGTCATAGACGAAGTAATCTACGTGCATGGCCATAGACGAAGTGATCTGCATGTATGGTCATAGACGAAGTAATCTGCGTGCATGGTCATAGAGACGGAAACTTCGGAACGGACTGTCGGTTTGCAATTGAAAGAGCGGGACGCATTGTGCGTCCCGCTCTTTTTGGGGCGGGGAAGATTGGATAAATCCCGCTCTAAACATTGTCTGTAGGCCGCAGCATGCCGCGGCCATACGGGAGCCGCGGCCGTACGGGAGCCACGGCCGTACGGGAGCCACACCCTTCGGGAGCCGCAGCCTTCGGGAGCCGCGGCCTTACGGGAGCCGCGGCCTTACGGGAGCCGCGGCCTTACGGGAGCCGCAGCCGTACGGGATGTGTTGTAAAAAAGCCCCGTGTGCCAATCGGCACACGGGGTTCTATTGGCGCAAAAGACCTTACGGGACGGCGATGGGAACGACTTCTTCGCGGCCGTCACAGGTGACGAGCTTGAGGTCGTAGTTGCCGGCTGCGTCGACGGGGATGCTGGTACCGGCCTGGGCGGCGAGGACTGCACCATCCTTGAGGAAGTTTTCGCCGAATGCGTCTGCACCACCAGCCGACACATACAGACCACAAAGGTCAGCATCCTGAGGAGCGGTGACCGTGATCTGGTGTGAGACACCGCCACAGGACGAAAGGGTAAAAATCGCCAACAGAGACAACAACACCACCATTGAAAGTGAACGACGCATGGGATTCTCCTTTTTGGCGAACGAGCGCATACGGATATCGTCGCTCTCTTCCTTCTCTCGCGGTGTTATGGGTCATCGTTAGAATGAAGCCGCAGCACCTCGCGCATTATACCCGGCTTTGTTATTTGTAAAAATCTGGATTCTGAATATGATGTACGCCATAAAAAACGCAGGAGGAGCGCAATATGCGTTGGTTAACTGCGGTTTCATCACTGCATAGCGAAAACATAACACCCTTTTGGTATGGTGATGGACATGCGTAGCCGGGAGACTGTCCATGACCGAACACAAATCCCATTGGTTTACATCGCAAATCGTGCTGAGCTCGTTGATTGTGGTGCTGTCGTTGTTTACCGCGAACATCAGTTACGAGCGGTCGTTGGCCAGCTCGGCGCAGTTGCGCAAGAACACGGCCGGGCTGCGTGAGCTCATGCTGGGTACGTCGGCCGAAACCATGGCCAACGCGACCTTTCAATCTGATTTGTCGAACTACAGCGATGCCGAATTTGCCACCGACGAAGATCAAATACAGAAGTACGAACTGCGCTATTCGGAAGAACTCAGCAACGACATCGCCGCCAATCCCGACGATCCGTTTTCGGATGCGTATTCGCGGATATCTTTGGTCCGTCCGACGAACATCACGACGAAGCCGAGGCGCTCTTCATCGCCGCCGATGGCTACTCGAAGCGCTGGAATGCGTTGCAACAAATCATCCTCATCACAACCTTGGGGTTGGGCTTTGTGGCATGGACGTCGGTCATCAAAAACGAACGGCACCTGATCCGCATCGTGTTTATCGCGTTTGCGTTTCTCACGCTTGGGTATAGCATCTATCTGTTTACGCTGGTGCCGGTGGTGGGGTAGGGGTTGGGTAGCATGAAAAAGCTAATGGTAATCCACAGCGGTATCGCAGCGTGCGGTACCGTTTTTTGCGCAGGATTCGGTGGCTCATTGAGCGGGATGTTTGTAAAAGCCCCGCTCAAAGTGAACCTGCTTTTTATAATTACTACATTCAATGGTAGACTACAAAGAACTGATTCTGTCCGAGGTGCCCATGCAATCGACCATTACCGCCATCACCGCCCAGATGCAGGCAGCGCAGTTGGACCCGGCCGCCATCGGCGCATTCATCGACGCCTACGGCCAACTCGCGGCCGGCGCGAGCGGCATGCTCCCCGAGGCGACCATCCAACCGGTGCGCGACGTCCCTACCCTGGGCGCGCTCGACGCACACGCCGCCGCGGGCACTGCGGCCCTCAAAAAGACCATCGTGCTCCGCCTCAACGGCGGACTGGGCACCGGCATGGGCCTCGAACAGGCCAAATCGCTGTTGCGCGTGCGCGGTGACGACACGTTCCTCGATATCGTGGCCAAACAGCACCGCGCCCTGGTGCAGCAGACCGGCGTGTCGCTGCCGCTGGTCTTTATGAACAGCTTCGCCACCGACGACGACACGCGGGCCTACCTAGAGCGTTACCCCGACCTCGACACGCGCTACGTGGTGCAGGGGCGTGTCCCCAAGATCCGCGTCGACACGTTGGCCCCCATCGATTGGCCGGCCGACCCCGAGCTCGAATGGTGCCCTCCCGGGCACGGCGAGTTGTACCGCGTCTTGTGGAGTAGCGGGGTGCTCGATGCACTCATCGCCGACGGCTACGAGTACGTTTACTCGGCCAATATCGACAACCTGGGTGCCACCATCGACACGCGCATTCTGGGTTACATGGCCAGCCAGCAGATCCCCTTTGTGATGGAGGTGACGCGGCGCACCGAGGCCGACCGCAAGGGCGGTCACCTGGCGCAACGCCCCGACGGCCAATATGTGCTGCGCGAGAGTGCGCAGTGCCCGCCGGCCGATATGGACGCCTTCCAAGACATCGAGCGCCATCAGTTCTTCAACACCAACAACGTCTGGTTCGCCCTCAAACCCCTGCGCGCATTGCTGGCCGCCAACGGCGGTTTTCTGCCGCTGCCGATTATCATCAATCGCAAAACCGTGGACGTGCGCGACCCGGCCTCGCCGGCGGTCATCCAGCTCGAGAGCGCCATGGGCGCCGCCATCGGCCTGATTGCCGGCGCACAAGCAGTAGCCGTGCCGCGCGAACGCTTTATGCCGGTCAAAAGCTGCCAAGACCTGCTGGTGCTGCGTTCGGACTGCTTTGCCCTCAACGACGCCTACCACCTGGTCCAGCGCAACCCGGGCCAGACGCTGCCCATCGTGCTGCTCGATCAGCACTTTTACAAGGTCATCAGCGACTTCGAGCAGCGCTTCCCCGCTGGATCGCCGCTGCTGCAGCAGTGCAGCGCGCTGACCGTGACGGGCGATGTGACCTTTGGGGCAGATGTGTCGTGTACGGGTGCGGTGACCATCCGGGCGGCGGGGCCGGCACACATCGCGGCGGGTACGCAATTGCCTGATGGA
>CANHPK010000143.1 GCA_947462525.1 Roseiflexaceae bacterium
AACGGCAACCGCCGAATCGTTTAATGTGAAAGCGCCAGACAGTGACGAACAAATCTTGGCACCCATGGTCCTTGCGTCTGCCAACCACATCACGGAAAGCACGCGGACCGCACTGGAAGCCAATTATGTCAAACTCTACGACGGCCAGCTCAACTGGTGGTTCCCAGAAGGCGACAAGTGTAACCCAACCGGCCAAGGGTACCGGAGCTTCTACTTTAGCTCGCTCAGTACCCGCAAAGCCGCAGAGGCCTGCCCAGAACTCGACACAACCCAGCTCCCATCATTGCTTGCACCGTTGCTCTGGCCGTTCGACACAAGTCACTGGGCATCAACCTGGAAGTATCTGATGTACCGCGACTTACCCGAAGGCTTGTCGTTGGGCGGTCGTCAAATCGAAGCCTGGGTACGCAAGGACCTGGCTGGCTCGAGTGCCGGCGCTGCAGCAGCAACCACGACGCCTACCTTCAAAATGGTCGCCGACCGTGTCATTAATCTCGATAATGCTGCCGGCCCACGAGGAATTGCCGTCGGCCGTGATGGCACGGTCGCGGTGGCGGACTCGGATCTGAACCAAATTCTCATCTACGGACCAGATGGCACCCAAAAACGTGCACTGGGTACCCGTGGCAATGGAACGAACCAGTTCAACGAACCCCGTGGTATCGCAATCGGCCCAGATGGGTCAATCTATGTCGCAGATACCTGGAACGCACGTGTCGTCAAACTCTCACCCAGTGGCGACTGGATCACCACATGGGGTACCGGAGCAACAGACTTCGGCGAAGGTCGCGTGGCATCGGTCACCGACGGCACCGAAGCCGGGAACGCTGCAAATCCGCTCGGGTTCTTTGGTCCCCGTGGTATTGCAGTGAGCCAACGTGGCGAAGTCTTTGTTGCAGACACCGGCAACAAGCGTATCGTCGTTACCGACTCGAACGGTACCTTCCTCTATCAGTGGGGATCGTTCGGTGCTGATCCTGGCAAGTTCAACGAACCTGTCGGTGTGGCGGTTGATGTCGATGGTGCGGTTATCGTCGGCGATACATGGAACGGCCGCGTGCAGTACTTCTCGACCCTCGGCAACGAAGACGGCCGCGTCAACACCATTCCAATCCAACTCTGGAAGGTGGCTGGTTGGCAAGCACAAACGTATGACGACCCGTATGTGACCGTTTACAATGGTGTTGCATATGCATCGGTCCCCAAACGGAACGCAGTCGGATCTGCCGGTATCGACGGCAACGAACGCTTCCGCTGGGGTGGGAACGGCACAGACAATGCCTCGTTCCTGAATCCGAGCGGTCTTGCAGCAAGCGCAGACGGCAAAATCTACGTCCTCGACCGTGGCAACAATCGGATTCTCATCTTCTCGATGCCCGAATAACCCACACCACACAAGAACCCCGCACCTCCGTCAGGGAGGTGCGGGGTTCTTCCTTTTGGATCATGCACCGCGGGTGTTGAGGTACACGCTATACAACGACCGACTGGCGGTCATAAACAAGCGGTTCCGTTTGATGCCGCCAAAACACACATTCGCACAGACTTCGGGTAAGTGGATCCGCCCGAGCAACGTGCCATCAGGTGCATAACAGTGCACACCATCAATCCCTGCACCGCCATTCCCCGTTGCCGCCCACACGTTGCCATCACGGTCACAACGCAGTCCATCGTAGTTGCCACGTGGCAGACGAGCGAATTCTCGTCCGTTCACAGGGATTCCATCAACCATTGCATAGACCAATAGATTAGTACGCGACACCACATAGAGCACATCGCCATTCGGCGAAAAGCACAGCCCGTTTGGACGTTCAATCCCCTCGATTGCAATTGCGCCGAGACCAGTCGACGGATCGATGCGGTACACATGCTGAGGAAGTTCGGGAGTCGCCGCATCACCTTCGTAGTCATTCGTAATGCCCCACCCCGGATCAGTGAACCAGATAGCATCATCGATATCAACGACTACATCGTTGGGGGCATTAAGTCGCTTCCCTGCATATGCATCCATCAATACCGTGATTGACCCGTCGTGTTCTGTGCGCGTGACACGCCTCGTCAGATGTTCGCAGGTAATCAATCGTCCCTGTCGATCACGGGTGTTGCCGTTACTGTTTTGGGAGGGAACACGAAACGGATGGACAAGACCGGACACCTCATCCCAACGCAGAATGCGATTGTTCGGAATATCAGAAAACAACAGAAAGCGACCGTCGCCGAACCACACCGGTCCCTCTGTCCACCGACCGCCGGTCCACAACCGCTCCACTACCTCTTGCCAAATAATCAGATCTCGGAAGCGCTCATCCACGACCTCGATTGCCATATCGGGGAAACGGACAATCGTCCGATCATGATTCCATACATCAGCATGCGGATTGGTCATGTCGCCACCTCTACGTCAAACGACGCATCTATCTCTCCCCAAGCAATGATCTCGCTACTCACAGCATCTATCGATGCAATCAAAATGCTGCGTTCGTCGTCAACGAGTGTCTCACCCTCGATACGTTGGATGTCTTGAATCAGGTCCTCAAACAGTCGTCGCCCCTGATAGTAGCGGAGGCGCTGTCTGTCGAGCACGTGCAGCGGATGGAGCAATCGATACCGTTCGTACAACAGTGGCCAGCGTTCGTGCGCAGTCCAAAACAGCAAATCGTGTTCTGGTGGGGCGACCGTGAGTCCCTCCCAATCAATAAGCACAGGAACATCGTCGCTGTTGATGACGACATTGTACCCATGAATGTCCGTGTGACAAAGCACCATGGGAAGCTGCATGGCTGCGAGGGTGTGTGCGAGTGTTCGAAAAACGCGAAACGATGCATGTAATGCGGTACTCTTCGCGCAGAGAATCGGATAGAGTGTATGGCTCGAAACCGCAATACGGTCTATGGCAGGGGCAATATCATCGATCCATACCGGTGCAAACCGCTCGCGCGGTACCGTAGCAAGCGCCGGGTTGTCAGCATCAATCGCATGAAGACGTGACACAGTATCGACCAAATGGGTAAACTGCGTGTCTGTCAACGGCTGCTCGCGCGGTGTGACACCTTCGATAAAGGGGAACAACAGCGTCGTATACCGACCATCACGCACAAGTACATCACCGGTCACGGCAGAGAGCGGTGCCACGAGACGTTGCTGCAACGTCGGTTGCCGAGCAAGCCATTGGGTCGCCAACGAAATGTGCTCGAGTGTCGGCATGATCATAGCGGTGATGGGACGTTCAGCATCATAGGTTTTGGAAAAATACGTCGTGCCATCTGTGCTGTCAATGCGATGGACGTACGCAACATATCCGCCCCGCATGCGCAGAGGCGGCTGGTCTGGCGTAACTCCAAAGATGCTACAGACCCGTTCGAGATGTGCTTCCAAATACTCTTGCATCGTTATGCCGGCAATAGCTCAGCTGGGGAGATATTGACCGCTGCGGCTTGCTTGCGCATACGCGTGAACCGCGGAGCAAAACCCATTTTGGCCCAAAACGTAGCTCCCGCGCTGTTCCACACCAAGACGTCAATGTCGAGCGCTTCGCCACTGAGTACGTTGAGGAGGCCCGCAAATGCTGCGGTGCCATACCCTTGCCCACGTAATGACTCGACAACACAAAAATGCCGCAGATAGCGAGGTTGCACACTCATATCTACCAAGGCATACCCGACAACGACGGCATCGGCACGAAAAATCCAGGCTTGGTACGTGCTTGCCAACAGCCCCTGCATGCGCTCGACGAGAGCGGTGTAGCTCATGACATTGTCTGATTGCTCAGCAATGATGAGTGCACGATTGAGGAGCGCTAATAACCCGCAATCAGATGGTTCAGCTACTGTGAGTTCAATGTGCTGCATACCACACCTTTATCTACCGTTTGGGCAGTGCATCGATTGCACCCATGGTGCAGGCGTACCGCGTGTACTGTATATGGTGCGTATCGTCAATTACTCCATGAGTTTCGGATTGGGTAGTACTCTGCTCTACGTTGCAGTTGTCCCGTACGACACACCTTACTATCACGCGATACGGGACACGATGCTCTTTTGTGAAATACCAAACCATCTCCATGCACGGATCTGGTTCGCCGTTGTTTGGCTATTCTGCGCGCTCGAGGATGACGACACTCTCGACATGGGACGTCTGGGGGAAGCAGTCAACGCAGCTGACCGCAGTAATGCGATAGCCACCGGCTACGATGAGTCCCAAATCACGGGCCAACGTACCCGGGTGGCAAGACACATAGGCGATTTTGGTCGGTTTGAAGCGGTGCAATGACTGAATGACCGCAGGGTGACACCCCTTCCGCGGGGGATCGAGCACCACCGCATCCGCATTGTGCACATGCATGATGCCTTTTTCAACCGATTCGGCAAACCATTCAACGTTTTCGAGTTTATTGTTCCAGGCGTTTGCCTGGCCGTTTGCCACGGCTGGTGCATACTCTTCGATACCAATCACACGACCGCACTGGAGTGCCAATGGCAATGTGAAGGTCCCTGCACCACAGTACGCATCAACAATGCGCTGATCGGTGATGTCACCGAGGCCACTAAGCACGGTATCACACAACGCACGTGCAGCGCCGAGCGACACCTGAAAGAACGTTGTTGCCCCGAGGTCAAGTGACACACCATAATGCAACTCATTGACGGTCTCGGCACCATCCACGGCACCCCAAGGCATACGCACACCAATGACATTCGGGCAGGTTGCTACCCATGCATCGCGAATCTGGATGGCAATGCGATTGGGCAAATCATTTATTGCTGCAACAACATCCCCGGTCGTCTCGCTCAGACGGAGCACCACGCTCCAGTTCGTGCGCGGCTCGGGCGGATACAGTGCAACTGCATCGCGTAACGCTTTGACGACATGCTGCAACGCAGGCTGGAGCAGAGGATCTTCGGTCACTTCGGTGACGTGCTTGCTGCCGTCTGCGCGATAGCCCAAATAGTTGCCATACCCGTGCAGACGGGCATTGTTTCGATACTGCCATGCGGGCGAACCGATGACCTTCTGGATTTCGGGCACATCTGCCAACTTACCAATATGAACCAGTTGGTCATGCAGAATTTTCACTTTATATGACAATTGTGCAACGGGATCGATGTGTTGCCACTCCATGTTGGGCGCACCAGGATGAAGGACCGGCACCCGATCCGCTGACGGAGCAATGATTTCGAGAACTTCCGCCCGCACATAACTCGAATTCACTTGGGTGATTTTGACTTTGACTTCTTCGCCGGGCAACGCACCGGGGATAAAGCATGCCAAGCCATCAATACGACCGACGGCATCACCACCCTGCGCCATCGCATGTGGCGTCACGATATATTCTGCACCCTTTTGCATGTATTCCCCTTTCGACGGGCACGAAGTGCCGTTCGTCGTAAT
>CANHPK010000144.1 GCA_947462525.1 Roseiflexaceae bacterium
ATGACGATTCCTTTTCTGTGTACATTTGATATGTTAAGCCCTGGCGGGGGCAAAGAGAGCCCGCGCGATTGGGATCATTCAGGGATTGGGCTAGACCGATACGCATCGATGGTCTTGCGGTATGGATGTATTCCGACGATTTTTGTGACCGGTGAGGTTGCCCGGGCCCATGCACCGCTGATCGAAGAGTTGCAGGATCGCGGTGCGGAAATTGGCCTTCTCGTTGCACCACACCAGAGTTCGAACAGCCAAAAAACTGGACACATGGGCGTATTGTCACAACAGCAGCAGGCCGATGCGGTTGCAGTCGCGTTGCAACGGTTTCAACACGCCCTCGGTTTTCGTCCTACCGTTGTCCGGACTGGGCTGTACTCTGGTAATCCTGCAACGTATGCGGTTCTTGCACAGGCACACTTCACGCACGTCGCATTGCGCATGCCAGGTGCAGCACTCCCCGTTATCGGGACGGTGTGGGAACAGGACCCGTCGATCCGGATGCAGGGCGGTCTCGTTGATGTCCCGGTCACCACCGAGCCAGAGGAGAAGCTGTTTAACCGCTTTCCGTTGTATTTTGCTGCCGAGATAAGCAACGCCGAAACACATCAACGCCTCTTGCAGCGCGGCAAAATGCATGGAATTGTCTGCCTCACCGGTGCGACGAATGCTGATTATTGGGATGCGACGGGTACGAGTCTCACAGCACTCGAAAACATCCTCATCGCGGTGACAAATGACCCTGAACTGATGCCGCTACGTGTTTCTGCGGTCAAGGGACCCTAATTGCCACACCCATGCAATGACGGCCAGCATGCCACACGACAGCACCGCCGCGAACAGATGCCCGGCGACACCATTCATCACCAGGAACATGACACACGAACCGCCTATAGCAAGCAACGGCAACCGACTCGCACCGTGTGCTCTGGCTTTTCGCAGCGGCGTGTCTACCACAAGCGAAAACACAAATCCGACGACAAACCATGCGACGAAATTTTGTACAGGTACGCCGTAATAAAAACCATCGGCATACCACACCCAGTACTCATGAATGATCACTGCAACCGGCTCTATCTGAAAATCAAAAATCGTAATCGCCGTACCCGTAAGAATTGCGCGTTGCAATCGCGTAAGTTGAAGCGGCAATGAATCGACAATCATCCAAGAACCATACGTCGCCATGATCCAGGCAAATAAAATTGCGACCGGGACAATACCAGCCAGGCGATACCCCAGCACGTCGGTGTAATCGTATGGACCAAACAGCACATCCGTCGTTGCACCGAGATACTCGACCAGACACGAACCGACCAACACGATGAGACTGGGCCCTACTGATGCACGACCGATGGCATGCCACAACCAGGCAAGCAATGCAAGGCCTTGAACGGTCATCAAGAGGCCGCCAAACCACCGTGTCTCAGGAGTAACCAAGCCAAAAGCAACGCTGATGAGTGAACCAGGGAACACCATCACATACAGCAGAAAAATCAACCGCGCCACCCGCTCAGGATGATTCCACACCCGTCTGTACCACAGATTATGTAGACTGGCCATGCCCGCCTCCTCCTGGTGTCTGAATCGTCAATATATCACCGGTCTGCACATCAAATGACCCTTTCCCCGCGAGGCGTAGCACGGTACCCGCGTGATCGAGCGTGTTTTCGCCTACCGCGCCTGGGTCACCGCCAACACTACCGGCAGGATGGATTCTGCGTCGTTCGGTCAATACCGTTACTGTTGCAGGGCGAAGAAAAACGATTCTTTTGGTCAAGCCCGCTCCACCGGAATGTGCACCACGCCCGCCGGAATTGCGACGGATGGAAAGCTCTTGGACCCGCACGGGATACTGACGTTCGAAGGCCTCGACCGGTGAATTGCGCGTATTGGTCATGTGCGTCTGCACCGCATGCAACCCCGCAGCGTCCGGACGCGCACCCATGCCGCCACCGAGTGTTTCGTAGTAGGCGAATGGTGAGCCATCTGCACGGACACCGCCCATGGTCCAATTGTTCATTGTGCCGGCGGACTGCGCGGGTATACGGTCTGGTACGACGGTGCTCAATGCACGCAGCACCACGTCGACGACCCGTTGCGATGTTTCGACGTTGCCGCCAGCCACTGCAGCGGGGGGCAGCGGATGCAGTATGGAACCAACCGGGATGACAAACGTTATGGGTTCGGAGGTACCAGCGGTCATGGGGACATCATCAGGTGCGATAAGGCGCAATGCGTAGAGGACCGCAGACTCCGTCACAGCCCGTGGTGCATTCAGCGGGCCAGCACATTGCGGTGCTGTGCCGGTAAAGTCAACCACAATCTGCTCCGCACTGATGGTGAGTGCCACATGGAGTGCGAGATGATCTGCCGAAATACCGTCATCGTCGAGATAATCTACTGCAACATAGCGACCAGCAGGGATGCTCGATAAAACGAGCTCCATCCGCCTGCGACTATATGCAATTAATGCGTTGGTCTGGGTACGAAAGCGCTCAATGCCGATACGTCCGATAAGCGCCAAGAGTCGTTCGTCTGCAATTCCATGGCAAGCACATTGCGCTGCAAGGTCACCACGACGTTCGTCTTGGGTGCGGGAGTTTCGCACAATGAGCGAAAAGACCGCTTCATTGCGTTGGCCGCGCTCTACTAATCGGATCGGTGGGATGATAATCCCTTCTTGGAAGACCGACCGACTCAACGGCATAGAGCCCGGAGTCATCCCACCCACATCTGCGTGGTGCGCACGGGTCGCAGAATACGCCACAAGAACGCCTTCCCAATAAATGGGAGCCACGGTCGTGAAATCGGGCAAATGCGTGCCGCCTGCAAACGGGTCATTCAGAATGATGACATCGCCTTCGTTGAGCGGTGCACAATGGGCAATTGCTGCTTCGACAGATCGCGGCATCGCACCGAGGTGGACCGGTATGTGGGCAGCCTGTGCAATCATTCGACCGGTTGCATCAAACAGCGCACAAGAATAATCTCGCCGCTCCTGAATATTCGAAGAGAGCGCACTCCGTTCGAGGGCAGCACCCATTTCTTCTGCAATAGCGGTGCACCGATGGCGAAAAACTTCAAGTTCACTTGCGTGCATGTCATCCCTATGCAGAAGCAGAATACTCTGTTATGATTATAGAAGATTCGTGAGTGGCTATGTGTATGAGCCCAACAGTGATGTTGGTTCCCGCACGTGACGGTAATGGTATCCGTTGTCGGCGGACGGGAGCGGCCTGCATAGTCAACTCTAGTGAAAGGCTCGTGTATGAGTACCACGACCACGCCACCTCTGCAGATTGTGCAAGGGGCGATAGCAGCGCAGGCACATGCCCGTATGGTTGCTGCTGTTCCTGCAACGTTCCGTTGCGACTATGAATACCCCACCCCCTTCGAAATTCTCCATTTTGATACTGACCTGCGTGACGCAGGTGTTCCCATACGAAGGTGGATTCTTGGCGATGCCATAGATCCGCTGGCTACGGCATTCTGTTTCCGTGCAACGTGGAACACACCCCGCCATACGTTTTGGGGTCATGTGCGCGTCCGGCCGGATGTTATGGGTCATGGGCACGGTCAAATTCTCGTACGCGCAATTGAGCATTGGGCTGCCACAGCAGGTGCACAGGCCGTACGTTTGATGGCACACCCCGAACCACGCCACCAGATCTTTTTGGAACAAGCCGGCTACCGGCACATCGGTACAGAGCAAATATATCGTGTTGCGTTGGATAGTATCACCGTTCCGCAACGCCCCGCACCTACCGACATCTATATCATGACACTCGCTGAGTACATGCAACGCGAACCAGATGCCATCGAGCATGCCTGTATGCTCCACGCGGCGATTTCGCTTGATGTTCCCATGCCTGATGAACCGGTCGTTACCCTGAGTAAATTCCGACGCCTTCTCGGCGAGGAAGTCGATCCGAACTGCTTTCTCATTGCATTGAGCGGCGACATGCTCGTCGGTGAATCAATTTTGATGGAGTCAGACACCGAAGCTGGCGTAATGTGGCAACATGCTACCGGCGTATTACCGGCATTTCGTGGGCTCGGAATCGCCACATCACTCAAACGTGCCGCTCTTCAGTTGGCACAGTCCCGCGATACGCGCATCCTCAAAACCTGGATGGAAACGAGTAATGCGGCTATTGTGCGGATCAACAACGAATTCGGCTTCCAGGTCGTTGACGCTGATGGTGCTACCATTCACATTTACGAGCACCTGCTCAAACATGGCGTGGGGACTCGCTACTAAACGGGTCAAATAACCAGCGCGATGACACCGATCCCGGTGTTGTCGCGCTTTTTGGTGTTCCCCGAGGCGGTGGTACGAAGACCAACCGCACGAGTTTGGTCCCACCACTGACCAACCAATCCGCGATGGAATGGACAGCGGCACCGCTCACAAAGCCCGCTGCAATCGTCACGCATTCATATGGTTGCGCAATGACAAACGCAAGCACCAGGCGCGTGACCGACTGCTGCAGGTTCGGTACCACAAGGCCGAAATACGCTGCAATCGACTCGACGACAAACAGCACCAACAAACACATCCAAAAGAAATATCCCAGTCGCAGGAGTGGTGGTAGGACGAGCCCATGACTCCAAAAATGGCGGTGCGGGATGACCATCTGATACGGTACCCACAACACATAGAATATCCCCCATCGCTTATGGATATGCGTATCCATATCGAGATCGGGTGAAAACAAAATCCCCGACACATTATGGGAAACAAAAACCAACGCTGCAATAACGGTCGCCCACCCACTGACCTCGGGAATGCCCGACAGGATCGAATAGGTGACGGGGGTAATGATGACGCTGCTCGCCACAGTCAAAAAATCATGAACCGCACGATTGGGCATCTCGACCTCTAACCTTCGCTGGTGCGTGCACGCAACCCGCCATCCAATACGGAAATGAGTTGATCAAAAAACAGGACAATTTGGCTTGCAGATTCGCGAACAGCATCTTCTGCGCCAGTATCGTCTACTCCAACACTGCGGTGGATGTAGGGAATCATACGTTCAAGCAACGACTCGAGGATGAATACCACAACATTCTTGTCGATGTCCGGACGCAGTGATTTGGATTCGACAGCAATCGAGACAATCTCTTCCACGAATGTTCGCTGTATGTGGGTTGCGAGTGCATGTACCGTTGCTGCCGCGGGACCAGTGTCTGTCTGACTCCGCTGGATGAGTGCTGTTTCGACGGGGAAATCGAGTGCAACACTGACTGATTCTGCAAAATAACGGCGTAACAATGCAAAGATATCTGCATCCCGATACAACGTGAGGGGTATGCGGGTCCGGAGTGCGTACATTATCCGTTCATGTGCGAGTCGTACCACCATTACATACAAATCTTCTTTGTCCGTAA